>NZ_JBBJNI010000017.1:0-40429 GCF_037719425.1 Daejeonella sp.
ATAAAACCTTCATATTTGGTGTTGGTACCAACAAGGATCTGAGTGATGTTATTATGTCTCAAAACGTCCAGCGCATTGACAGCAAGTTCGTCTTTGTCAATAAATTTGGGAGATGTGCTCATAATGTCTTTTGCCCGGAGGCCGTCAATGCTGTTGTTCTTTTCAAGCATTCTCCTGATATCACCATCAGTAATAATGCCAGTAAGCTTTCCATTATCCACAACAGCTACTGCTCCTAACCTGTTTTTAGTAATTTCAATAATGACGTTTTTTACAGATGTATCTGATGAAACCTCCGGCTTTTCGTTCTGGGCAGCCAAATCACCCACTTTTAAATATAATCGTTTGCCAAGAGACCCCCCGGGGTGGTACTTGGCAAAATCTTCTTTAGTAAATTCCCTGCACTCAAGTAAACAGACTGCCAATGCGTCACCCATCGCCAATTGGGCAGTTGTGCTGGTAGTAGGAGCCAGGTTGTTTGGACACGCCTCGACTTCTACTGATGTATCAAGAATCCAGTCTGCCTGGGTAGCTAAGTAAGAATTAGTGTCTCCAACCATCGCAACAAGCTTATTATCAGATTGTTTTAACAAAGGAACCAATACTTTTATTTCAGGAGTGTTGCCACTTTTAGAGATACAAATAACTAGATCATTGGTTTGTATCATCCCGAGATCACCATGTATGGCGTCTGCAGCATGCATAAAAATGGCAGGTGTACCGGTAGAATTAAACGTTGCAACAATCTTTTGTGCAATAATTGCGCTTTTTCCGATGCCAGTAACTATTACACGGGCTTTTAGGTATAAGATTTGATGTACTATCTCCGGAAAATCCTCGTTTAACTGAGCAGAAAGTCGCATAATTCCTTCAGCCTCTATCTGCAGTGTTTTTTTTGCTATTTCTAGTATTTCCTGTGGATTTTTCAACCAGATTTATTTTTTAGTTAAAAAGATAATCTATCGCAAAAATATGTTATTTTGAATATTATTATGACCCATTTTCAATTTTTTCCAGTTAGGCAATGGAAATAAACAAATCGTTATTCGATAATCTACAGAACTTTTTCGGGTTTGATAACTTTAAGGGTGACCAGGAAGCGATTATCACAAGCATACTTCAAAAAAAGGATACATTCGTTATAATGCCTACGGGCGGTGGAAAATCAATTTGTTACCAACTGCCTGCTTTAATGAGCGATGGGACAGCAATTGTGATCTCGCCGCTCATCGCCCTGATGAAAAATCAGGTTGATCAGCTAAGGGCTTTTGGCGGAACTGACAGTATTGCACATTTTCTTAACTCTTCCTTAAATAAATCGGAAATAACAAAGGTAAAGGAAGATGTTACCAGCGGGGCGACGAAATTACTATATGTAGCGCCGGAATCCTTAACCAAGGCCGAAAATATTGACTTCTTACGGGGGATATCCATTTCATTCGTCGCCGTTGATGAGGCCCACTGTATTTCGGAATGGGGGCATGATTTCCGCCCTGAGTACAGGAAAATTCGTCAGGTTATTGATAACATCGGTGAAAATATTCCAATCATCGCTCTTACTGCGACTGCAACCCCGAAAGTTCAGCAGGATATTCAGAAGAACCTGCAGATGAGTAATTCGTCGCTTTTTAAATCATCTTTCAACAGGCCAAACCTTTTTTATGAAGTACGGGCCAAGCGGGATGTTATTAAGGAAATTGTACGATATGCAAAGATGAATTCGGGAAAGTCCGGGATAGTCTATTGCCTTAGCCGAAAGAAGGTTGAGGAAGTTGCTGAAGCACTTAAACTGAATGGTATCAAGGCCCTTCCATACCACGCAGGCCTCGATCCAAAAACCAGAGCTGAAACACAGGATAACTTCCTTATGGAAGATGTTGATGTGATTGTGGCTACAATAGCTTTCGGGATGGGCATTGACAAGCCAGACGTTCGTTATGTTATCCATCATGATATCCCTAAGAGCATGGAAGGCTACTATCAGGAAACGGGCAGGTCGGGACGGGATGGCGGCGAAGGCATTTGCGTAGCTTTTTACTCTCAAAAGGATATTGATAAGCTTACTAAATTCATGAAGGATAAGCCTGTTGCGGAAAGAGAAATAGGAACACAAATATTGAAAGAGGTAATTGATTACGCTGAATCATCAGTTTGCAGACGTAAGCAGATACTTCATTATTTTGGCGAAAACTTTAACGAAGCCGGATGCAGTAACATGTGTGATAATTGCCGGCATCCGAAGAAGTATTTTGATGCTGAGGCACCTTTGTCAAGAGCATTAACTGTTATTCGCGACTTTGGGGAGAAATTTGACGATCAATATATCATTAATTTCATGCTGGGACTTGATAATGCTCAGATCTCGTCATACGAACATGATAAGCTGCCTTTATTCGGGTCGGGTAAAGGCGAAGGAGAAGTCCTCTGGAAGTCGTTAATGCGCCAGGCTGTATTGAATAATTTCGTTCTAAAGGATATTGATAATTACGGGCTGCTAAAGCTTACGAAATCAGGAAGGGCTTTTATTGAAAATCCGCATTCTATAAAATTTATCCTTAATTATCTGATGGAGACAGCTGAGGATGAAGTTGAAGAAGCTCAGTACCAGGGCGGCGCTTTGGACGCTCAGCTATTGCAAATGGTGAAGGACCTTCGTAAGAAGATTGCCAAACAAAAAAGCCTTCCGCCATTTGTAATATTCCAGGATCCCTCACTCGATGAGATGTGTACCCACTATCCGGTTTCATTGGATGAGTTAAAGCAGATCCAGGGGGTAGGTTCAGGTAAAGCCATGAAATTTGGTCAGCCATTTATCGATCTAATAAAGAAATATGTAGACGAGAATGATATTGACCGCCCGATTGATCTTGTTATTAAAAGCGCCGCCAATAAATCGGCGTTGAAAGTTTCTATAATTCAGAATATTGACAGGCAGATCGCTTTAGAAGATATAGCTTCTGCTAAAGGTATTTCATACGATGAGATCCTAAAGGAACTTGAGACGATCGTTAACTCGGGAACAAAGCTGAATCTAAATTATTATATCGACGAAATAATTGAAGAGGACAGGCAAGATGAAGTATTTGATTATTTCCGGGGCTCAGAAGTCGATTCGATCGATAATGCCCTGGCGGAGCTGGGAGATGATGACTACACCCGTGAAGAGGTTCAATTAATGCGTATTAAATTTTTATCGGAGCTAGGAAATTGATGATAAGTAATATTCCCAGGATCAAACATTCACAAACGAATAATTTTTTCCTGATGGCAGGGCCATGTGTAATAGAGGGTGAAGAAATTGCCCTTAGAATAGCAGAACGTATAGTTTCTATCACAGATAAACTTCAAATCCCTTTAATATTCAAAGGGTCTTATCGTAAAGCCAATCGCTCAAGACTGGATTCGTTTACAGGAATTGGAGATGAAACAGCACTAAAGATCCTGGCTAAGGTCGGACGTGAATTCGATATTCCATGTGTTACAGATATCCACGAAAGTGATGAGGCTGCCATGGCTGCAGAATTTGTCGATGTACTACAGATACCTGCCTTTTTATGCCGCCAGACTGATCTTCTTATCGCAGCAGCGAAAACCGGGAAAACAGTGAACGTGAAGAAGGGACAGTTTCTTTCGGCTGGTTCAATGAAGTTCGCGGTAGACAAAATAACTGATTCGGGTAATTCCAATGTAATCCTAACCGATCGCGGTAATACATTTGGCTACCAGGATATCATCGTCGACTATCGCGGTATACCAGAAATGAAAACCTTCGGTGTTCCCGTCGTGATGGACTGTACCCATTCTTTGCAACAGCCGAATCAGGGCAGCGGAGTAACAGGAGGGAAGCCAGCGCTTATCGAAACCATCTCAAAAGCTGCGATTGCGGTAGGCGCAGATGGCCTTTTTATTGAAACACATCCGGATCCAGCCAACGCTAAGTCAGACGGTGCGAATATGCTTAATCTGGACCTCCTTGAGGGATTAATGACTAAGCTTATCCGTGTGAGGGAAGCGATACTGTAGGAAGCGAGCCCTAAGAGCTACCAGCTTCCCACATCCAGAAAATTTTAAAGACCGGGCATGGCCTTCCAATAGTTTTATCCAGATCCTATTGCGGCAGTACACCGCCAACGGCAATTACACCTGAGGCTTTTAAAAATGATCTTCTGTCTGACATATATTAATCTTTACTTTTAAACTCGTATTTGATATTCCACTTAAATTTTTCGCCGGGTAATGCTTTGAGCTTAATATAGGGTTCGGGGCTAAGTGTTGTAGGTACCGACCAGTACATGAAATTTGATAATGCTTTGTCTGATGTAATTCTTACACTTGCCCCGGTCTTGGAATTTGCAACAACAAAATCGTAATCCTCCGCTCTGTCACCCGTAAAGCCCTTTGGATATTCCATAGTGCTTTCGCCTTTTGTGAGCAGTTTGAGATAGTTCATCTGCTTATTCTCAAACTTGATCAGGTTTTTCCCGGCAGACTGGTTATTGATTTCAAATGGCAGAGTGACGGTGAAATCCGGTCCGGTTGGCTGATTGTCTATAACAAAGAAGTTGTGATTAAAAGTACTGGTCTCTATCACATTTTTCCCGATATTCTTGAGACTATGTTCCAGCACAAGTTCTGGCCTATTTTTAACCAACCGTAAGGTCTTCTTATAAATATATGCGTAGCCACTGGCATCACTCAGTTCATGAATAAAGGTCACGCGTTTTTTTTTCTTTTTCACTTTCCACTCTCCACCATTTACTATTTCGAACTGGCTTGAAAAACGATAAGGATTGGCATTTAATCTTTTCAGAGTTCCAATGCCGATCTTTATGAAAGTCTCACCTGGTTTTGCTGCATCGTATCCGATAGGGTCGAAAACTTCAACAGGCCCCTGGATTGCATCATGCACTTTGGGATCATGCTTGACGTACCATTGGCCAAAGAATTCATGATCCTTATATCTCAAGCTCGACACTATGCCTGCCCAATCGAATCGGGTAGCCCGATAAAAGCCGTTGTTTGCATCTGGTAAATAAAGTTTGGCCTCGATAAGTCCGTTAGATATTGAGGCCTCAGGATATTGAGCGAAGATATTGAGAGCAAATAATATCAGCAGGCCCAGGAGGACTATCTTTTTCATCCGTTTATTTATTGTTTTTTCAATTGTGATGAACCTGCCTGACGGTAGGCAGGGCGATCATGATTTGATAATCATATCCCTGCGGGTTTTGGCAAAATCATGATGGTTTCATGATAATAAATTTAATAAAAGACAAGATGCAAAAGCCAACGGACACTCATAAGTGCGTCAATTTCAGGTCTTCAGTGTAATATTTTTGCTAAAAAGGAATTGAAGACTTATACCCTGTGATGATCAGCTTTCCATTTTTGAATGGCCTGCTTAATTTCCTTTGGTTTGAGTTTTTCTTTTAGCGCTCTTATCGTTAGGTCAGGAAATTCCTCATCTGGGGCGAAGCGCAGTGCAATTATCTGACTTATCCTCAATTCCGAAGGCAGTGGTTTTCCTGTCAGAATGTAGTATCTGAAATTTTCTTCCGCACGGATTGAACGATCTTGTGCTCTTAATGGAAATAATCTGACGTAGGCGTACATTATAGCGCTGCAGACAAATAGTAAAACAATAAGACTTGCAGAGTAAAGATTACTGCTGTAAATGGATTCGTAAAGATTAACACCTGAACCGATAAGCCCGGCAAGCAATAGCACCAGTAACACCCCGTGAAATCCGACAACTAAACGGGCATGATTTTGAAAGTTTTGTTCCATATTATTTTTTTATGATTTTAAATTCAGTTCGCCTGTTATTCTTGCGATTTATTTCAGTGGTATTGTCATTAACCGGCATGCTTTCTCCGTAGCCTTTGAAGTTAAGTTTAGATGCAGGGACTTTATTGACTACAAGGTAATCATAAACTGTCTTAGCGCGGCTTTCTGATAATGCCTGATTTGATTTATCATCGCCAACATTGTCGGTATGGCCAGCAATCTCAATAGAGACGGCAGGATTTTCTCTGAGAAAGGTAATCAGCTGCCCCAGTTCAGTCTTTGATTCAGGCAGCAGATCAAATTTATTTGTTTCGAAAAATATGTTGTTCAGCACCACCAATCCACCAATCTCGATCTTTTGAAGCGGCACTTCAATCATATAAGGCTTGATAGCTTCTTTGAGGTCAGGAGTGAAATTCTGCGAATAGAATAGGTAACCTGGTTTCGACACATTAAGTGCGAACGAATTGCCGGGAGTAAGCGTAGCCAGAAATTCACCTGCAACTGCATCAGTAAAATCATCAAAAGCAAAACTGCCGGTTTTTAGATTGATAATCTGGATCTTCGCATCTAAACGCTGTTTGCTAGTTTTATCGAATACGACACCTTTAACATAAGTAACGGGTTTGGGCCGCAGGTTTTCCGGCATCTCAAATGAGTATATATCGAAACCTCCTAAGCCTCCCTGCTTATCAGATGCAAAAAATGCCAGTCGGCCGCTGCTGCTAATACTCAGGCCACTTTCCTCACCAAATGTGTTTATCGGATAGCCCAGATTCTGTGGCTTCTCCCATAAAATTTTCTGTTCGCTGGGATTCTTTTTATGAGTTATGAAAAGGTCTTTATTACCCAAACCAGGCCATCCATTCGAGGAAAAATAAAGGGTTTGATCATCCGGGTGAATGAACGGAGAGTGCTCATCGTAAGGAGTGTTTATTTCAGGTCCCAGGTTTACAGGGACGCTCCATGAGCCTCCAGCCATCAGATCGGACTTCCAGAGATCGTAACCCCCTCTGCCGCCATTCCGGGTGCTCACAAAATATAAAGTTCTTCCATCGGCGCTTATGGAGGGCTGCGACTCCCATCCGGGGGTATTAACCGGAGCACCAATGTTAAAAGGCCGGCTCCATTCGGATCCTTCCCACTTGGAGATATAAATATCACATCGCCCGAGGCCATCAGGACGATTACACCCAGTGAAGAACAAATAATTGCCATCCGGAGAGATGCATTGAGCACCTTCATTAAACTCAAACGTATTGATATTGGCGCTTAATGCTTTCGCCGCCGACCATTTCTCTTGACTTTTAACACTCGCATAGAAGTCCTCATTGTTACTTGACTTTCGGGTAAATATAATTTTACTTTCATCAGCAGTAATAACCGGGAGGTATTCATCCTGAGTCGAATTGATGCCTGATCCCATATTAACAGGTTTGAAGCTAACCGGCTTTTTTATCGCTTCCAGGCTAAAAATACCATCTGCTATATATTTAGCTGTCCTTATTTTGCTCTCATCACTTAATCCCGTGGAGGATGCGTATTTTTTGAAATGAACAAGCGCGTTTGCATAGTCGCCGGTGTTTAATTCACTTTCACCGAGACCGAAATAGGTAAGATGATGGAACGCAGGGTCGATCTCCAGAACCTTTTTATAGTTGATAACTGCATTAGGATAATCACCAAGGCGGCGATAAAGATCGCCCAGCTGCTGATACGCCGCAGTAAACTGATTGTCCTCAGAAACAGCTTTCTTGAGTTCCGTAATCGCCATATTATAGGCTTTATCTCCGATATATTTATTAGCCTGCAGGTAGGATTTTTGAGCAAGCTTGTTTTGGGATGAGGTTACTTTTTGTCCAAAAGACACGATGGAGCAGAAGCATAGTAACAGCAGCAGGATTTTTCTCATTATATAAGTCAGTATGTGAAGTTAGAAAATATACCTTATAGATGATTTTTCTAATTGTCTTATAAACGATAAGATAATGTGTTTTGATATAAAATGTGTTTGATATAAGATAGGATTCTGTCGACTGATCGAGATCTGGATTCGCGGACGAGATTGAAGTTTTTCTTTTTATAATTACAATGGCGTTGCCCGCTTGGGCGGGCCCGGGCTTTTCGTTCCAATCTTTTTTTGGCAGGCCAAAAAAAGCCTGCCTGCCGGACAGGCAGGGATTTTCACATCAATCCCTAACGCACTAAACGCCGTACCATCAACGGACAATCTAGATCAGAAATAGTTATTAAGGAATATTCAGATATTTGTGTGTTTGCAATGAAATCTCCCATTTGGGATTCTGCATTACATAATCAATGATCAGCGGTGTCATCTCAGCAGATTTGGACCACTCAGGCTGTAAGTATAGCTTGCAATTTTCGGAAACATGCTGAGAATGCTCTTCCGCCCAGGCGAAATCACTTTTATTGAAAACGATCACTTTCAATTCGCCTGCAACGAGACTGAAGTCTGGTCTTGGAGATTTGAACTTTTTGGGAGAGAGGCAGATCCAGTCCCAGTTCCCGGAGAGGGGATACGCACCGGACGTTTCAATAAAGGTTTTAATACCTCTTGCCTGAAGCTCTGCAGTAAGATAATCGAGATTGTAGATCAGGGGTTCGCCCCCGGTAACAACAACAGCCTTCCCGGGAAATTTTTCTGCATTCTGAACGATTTGATCTGTGCTTGTAAGCGGATGCAGTTCGGCATCCCAGCTTTCCTTCACATCACACCAATGGCACCCGACATCACATCCGCCAAGACGGATAAAATAAGCAGCCTTACCCGAATGAAAACCTTCACCCTGAATGGTGTAGAACTCTTCCATTAATGGTAATAAGGTGCCGTCAGCTGGTATTTGGTGTGCCATTTTGTAATTTAGGATGCAAATATACTTAGTTTAGCGTATTAGGCTGTGATTAATACGTATTGCGACACAGCAGTGACACATATTATATGAATTGGATTAAACTGTTTCCTGAGAATGTCCTTAAGGGGGAGGATTTTATAAAGCGCATCGATGTTTCCGGAAAAAGACTTTGTGCGGTCAAAGCGCAGGATAAAATATTTGTGATCCAAAATAAGTGTCCGCATGCCGGCGCTGATCTCAGCCTGGGCTGGTGCAGCAATGGAAATATAGTCTGCCCTTATCATCGCCACGAATTTGACCTCACCACCGGCCGCGGAAAGGCTGGGCAGGGCAATTATGTATATACATATCCCACCGAGATACGGGAGGATGGAATATACGTTGGTCTGAAAGAGAGCTGGTGGAAGTTCTGGTGACTTAGTAAATCTCCTTTTTTGCCGAGGCCAGTGTGTTTTTAAGGAGACCCACAATTGTCATCAATCCAACTCCACCCGGTACAGGCGTTATCCACGATGATTTTGGAGCTACATTCTCGAAGTCAACATCCCCGTATAATTTATAACCTGATTTAGTTTCAGTTGATGTTTCGCGGTTCATACCTACGTCAATAACAACCGCACCATCCTTAACCATATCTGCGGTTATGAAATTCTTCTTCCCAATGGCAACGACGAGTATATCGGCGTCGAGGGTAAACTTTTTTATATCCGGGGTCCTGCTGTGGCATATCGTAACAGTGCAGTTCCCAGGGTTTGTATTGCGTGCCATCAGGATGCTCATAGGTGAGCCAACGATATTGCTCCGTCCAACTACAACACAATGTTTACCAGCGGTTTCGATATTATATTCAGCAAGCATTAGTAAAATCCCGTAAGGAGTAGCAGGTAAAAAGGAGGGAAGGTTGCGCTGCATGCGTCCCAGATTTACCGGATGAAATCCGTCAACGTCCTTCTCCGGCGAGATGCGTTCAGTTACCTTATCCGCAGAAATATGTTTTGGCAAAGGAAGCTGAACCAGGATGCCATCTGGTTTAGGATCCAGATTTATTTCTTCGATCTTTTTTAACAGTTCGCCTTCGGTAATGTCACTCTCATAACGGTAAAGCGTGGAGTCAAATCCAACCTTCTCGCAATTCTTTATTTTGCTTGCAACATAGGTTTCGGAACCACCATCATGGCCAACAAGAATGGCAACGAGGTGAGGTTTGCGGCCGGTACTTTGAAGTACTTCAGCGGCTTCCTCCGCGATTTGTGATTTTAGTTTTTCAGAGACAAACTTTCCGTCAAGTAACTGCATTCGTATTTAAATATTAGGTTATCCACATTTAATGGCTTTTCCACATTTATTTTTCGCTAATCGCGAACAGAGATAATCTAGCCTTAATCCAGCTTTAAGACTGCCATAAATGCTGTTTGAGGTATTTCGACGTTGCCTACCTGGCGCATACGCTTTTTACCTTTCTTCTGTTTTTCTAGAAGCTTCCTTTTACGGGAAATGTCTCCCCCGTAACATTTGGCAGTCACATCTTTACGAAGAGCTTTAACGGTTTCACGCGCAATGATCTTAGCGCCGATCGATGCCTGGATAACAATTTCAAATTGCTGACGCGGGATAAGCTCTCTTAGTTTTTCACAGATCTTTTTACCAAAGTTATAGGAGTTAGTCCTGTGAATAAGTGACGACAAGGCATCGACCGGTTCGGCGTTCAGAAGGATATCTAATCGCACGAGATCTGATTGGCGGTATCCAATTTGATGGTAGTCAAAAGACGCATAGCCTTTGGAAATGGTTTTTAACCTGTCATAAAAATCAAATACGATTTCCCCCATCGGCATCTCAAATATAAGCTCGACACGGTCAGAAGTTAAGTACGACTGATTGACGATCGTACCGCGCTTCTGAATACAAAGCGACATGATCGGCCCAACGAACTCTGATTTCGTAATGATATTTGCTTTGATATAAGGTTCCTCGACGTGTTCAAGCTTACTTGGATCGGGCAAGTCAGAAGGGTTGTGTACGTCGATTTCAACACCTTTTGAGGTAAATGCTTTATATGATACGTTGGGAACAGTTGTAATAACTGTCATGTCGAACTCACGCTCTAACCTTTCCTGGATGATCTCCATGTGAAGCATTCCAAGGAACCCGCAACGGAATCCAAAACCTAAGGCGGCGGACGATTCAGGTTCAAATACAATGGAAGCATCATTCAGCTGAAGTTTGTGCATGGCTTCACGGAGTTCTTCATACTCATCGGTGTCAACAGGATAGATCCCCGCAAATACCATGGGTTTTACTTCCTCAAACCCCTTGATTGGCTCGCTGCTTGGCTTTTCTTTATGGGTAATCGTATCTCCGACCTTTACCTCACGGGCTTCTTTTATTCCCGATATTATGTAGCCTACATCCCCGGTTTTAATTACATCTTTCGGTTTCCGGGTTAGTTTTAAAGTGCCCACTTCTTCAGCGATATAGTCTTTCTCAGTGGCTACGAACTTAACTTTATCGCCTTTACGGATCTCACCATTCAATACTTTGTAATATGCGATGATACCGCGGAAAGAATTAAAAACTGAATCGAAGATCAGTGCCTGCAACTCACCATCGGGATTTCCCTTCGGAGACGGAACGCGCTCAACGATAGCTCTCAGAATGTCGTGAACTCCCAGGCCCGTTTTGCCGGATGCTGGTATAATTTCCTCACGTTTACAACCTATCAGTTCAATGATCTGATCTTTAACTTCTTCCGGCATGGCGCCAGGTAAGTCCATCTTATTAAGAATAGGGATGATCTCCAGATCATGATCAAGAGCAAGGTAAAGATTAGAGATGGTTTGAGCCTGGATACCTTGTGAAGCATCAACGATCAGTAGTGCACCTTCACATGCCGCAATCGATCTGGAAACTTCATAAGAAAAATCCACGTGCCCCGGAGTATCTATCAGGTTTAGCACATAGGGCTGTCCGTCCTGGACGTAATCCATTTGGATTGCATGACTTTTTATGGTGATGCCGCGCTCACGTTCAAGGTCCATGTCATCCAGTAATTGAGCCTGAGACTCGCGGTGTGTGATGGTGTTGGTATATTCGAGAAGACGATCAGCTAAAGTGCTTTTACCGTGATCAATATGTGCTATTATGCAAAAATTACGTATGTACTTCATTGAGGCGCAAAGATAGCTTTTTGAGTTGTAAGTTGTACGTTATACGTTGTACGTTTTTGCCCCTATTTTAGAACGTTTGACGGTATAAAGTGATTTCCCGAAGTCAACCCTGTTCCAAATTGAATCAACGATTCTTATCCATCCAGACTTACAACTTAAAACGTACAACGTATAACTCCTTGTGTATTTTTTTCGATGCGCTACCAACCAATACCTCCTTTTTGCTATTTTAGGCAATAACCACTTAACAGCAGAACATTCATGACAATTGGTATTTTGTGCGAGCCTTCACCAGAGACACGCGTTTCTTTACTTCCTGAGCATATTTCTCTTCTTAAAAAATATAAGATTGATGTGCTGGCCCAAACTAATGCAGGTTCCAAAGCTTTTGCTCAGGATTCATCATATGAGCAGGAAGGGGCAGAGATCGCGTCAAGGGAGAATGTTCTTAAATCGTCTGATGTATTACTAACAATTCACCCGTTAACAACCGGCGACCTTAAGAAACTAAAAAGCTCTGTTGTGATTTTGGGGATGTATAGTCCGCTCTCACAAGTTCCAATAATTAAAAGCTGGGCTGAGATGGGCTTAACAACCTTTAGTATGGACATGCTGCCGCGAACGACGCGCGCACAAAGCATGGATGTTCTTAGCTCACAGGCTAATATTGCCGGATACAAAGCGGTGCTTCTTGCGGCGATGACATTGCCTAAATATTTCCCAATGCTCATGACGGCCGCAGGCAGTATCGCCCCGGCAAAGGTGATGATCCTTGGTGCAGGAGTAGCCGGACTTCAGGCGATCGCTACAGCGAAAAGATTGGGTGCGGTGGTTGAAGTGTTCGATACGCGGCTCGCAGTAAAGGAAGAAGTGATGAGCTTAGGCGCTAAATTCATTGAAGTGGAGGGAGCTAAAGACGCTTCCGGTGCTGGCGGATATGCCGTAGAGCAAACCGAGGAATATAAACAAAAACAGAAGCAAAGAATCGCTGAGGTAGCAGCCAAAGCCGATGTGATAATAACTACGGCACAGATTCCCGGGAAAAAAGCTCCGATCCTTTTACCGGATAGCGTACTCGATTCGATGAAAACAGGCTCACTCATCATTGATCTTGCTTCGGTGACGGGAGGCAATACGGAACAAACGAAGGATCAGGAAACTGTGGTTTATAAGAACGTAACGATCATCGGCAATTCGAACCTTCAGGGAACGATGCCTGCCGATGCGAGTAAGCTTTACGGAAAAAACATCCTGAATTTCCTGCAGCTGATCATAGGCAAAGAGGGCGAGCTTAATCTCAACTTTGAAGACGATCTGGTTAAGGGTGCATGTATCACCCATAAAGGTGAGATATGCAACGACCGGATTAACGGAATCTCTGGTAATTAACTAACAATCGTCGCTGTCATTGCGAGCCTGCCTACCGCAGGCAGGCGCAGCGCGGCAAAACAACTAATAATGGAAACAGCACTGGATTGGATCACATTTAATCAGGAAATGATATACATCGTTGTATTGAGTATTTTTCTGGGAATTGAAGTCATTGGCAGAGTGCCAAGTGTATTACATACGCCGTTAATGAGTGGAGCAAACGCCATCCACGGGGTAGTGATAATCGGGGCTATTATAGTGATGGGGAAAGCAGAAGCGGGTAATTATACAGCACTTATTCTGGGATTTCTCGCTGTTATTCTGGGCACCCTGAACGTGGTCGGCGGCTTTGTGGTTACCGACCGGATGCTCGAAATGTTTAAGAAGAAAAAGTGAAAATAGATAATTAACCAATAAACCATCGATGTCATTGCGAGCCTGCCTACCGCAGGCACGCGCAGCGCGGCAAAACAACGAACAACAACAAACTATGGAATTAAATATCCTCACAATCTGTTATCTTATAGGATCCATAACTTTTATCGTCGGATTAAAGATGCTAAGCCATCCCGAAAGTGCACGTAAGGGTAACCTGATTGCTGCTGGCGGTATGCTTATTGCAATATTCGGGACGATTTTTCTGTATGAAGAGCATGGAGTTAAACTCGGGAACTACATCTGGATATTTGCGGCTTTATTGATTGGAACTGTGCTGGGCACAATGGCTGCCAGGAAAGTTAAAATGACAGCCATGCCTGAAATGGTAAGCTTATTTAACGGTATGGGAGGGGCCTGCGCGGCGCTGATATCTATTGTCGAATTTGATCATCTGATGCACCAGGTCAGTGCGGGACAGGCTGCAGATAGAGGTTCACTTCTTATAATTTTTGCCGGACTGATCATTGGTACGGTTTCATTTGCAGGCAGTATGGTCGCCTGGAGTAAGCTAAACGGTAATATCAAAGACTTTTCTTTTACGGGACAGCATATCGTCAACCTTTTAATCTTCGCTGTTATTATAGGCTTATCGGCGTATCTGATAATTTCTGGTGATCCGGCAGCAAGCACTTTATTCTACGTAATATTTGTCTTATCCATTATCTACGGTTTGTTCTTCGTTTTGCCTATCGGCGGAGCTGATATGCCCGTTGTTATCTCATTGCTGAATTCATTTACAGGCGTTGCAGCTGCTTTTGGTGGCTTTTTATACAATAACCCTGTTATGCTTACGGGCGGTATACTGGTAGGTTCCGCAGGTACCATACTTACCATTTTGATGTGCAAAGCCATGAACCGGCCATTGACCAATGTTCTAATAGGTTCATTCGGCGGCGGAGCTTCCGGTGCGGCGGGCAGTAAGGAGCAAGGCGCATACAAAGAGATCAGCATCAGTGATTCGGCGGTTGTAATGAGCTATGCAAAAAAGGTGATGATCGTTCCTGGCTATGGCCTGGCTGTTGCACAAGCGCAGCATGTATGCCATGAACTGGAGAAGCTATTGTTAGAAAAAGGAGTGGAAGTTAGTTATGCTATTCACCCGGTTGCGGGTCGTATGCCCGGACACATGAATGTTCTTCTCGCAGAAGCGGATGTAGATTACGAGAGCCTTTTGGAAATGGAACAGGCGAACCAGGAGTTTCCTTCTACCGATGTTGTTCTGATCCTTGGTGCAAATGACGTAGTGAATCCTGCAGCAAAAACAGACCCTTCATCCCCGATTTATGGAATGCCGGTACTTGATGTAGAGCTATCTAAACTTGTGATAATCAACAAGCGAAGCATGAACCCGGGTTACGCAGGAATTGAAAACGAGCTTTTTTTCCAACCAAAATCTTCAATGCTGTTTGGTGATGCGAAATCGGTGTTGCAGCAGTTGGTTACGGAGATAAAAACTTTATAGTTATACGTTGTACGTAATACGTTTTACGTCTGGTGCGTTATGTTATCCGACTAGCACGTATAACGTAAAACGTATTACGTATAACTCATTCTGCTCGTTTAAGGCTATATTTCTCGATCTTACTGTACAAATGGCTTCTCTGAATATCGATGTCGTCAGCAGTCTTTGATACGTTCCAGTTGTTTTTCTCAAGCTTATACTTGATATAATCTCGCTCAGCGAAGTCTTTATACTCCTGGAAGTTAGTGAACTGATCAAAGTTAGTTGTTGATCCATTTGAAGCACTTTCACTCATCGGAACTGCAGCCGAAGGATTAGCAAATGTTTTAACATCCTTATCCGTGATAGTCTTATCGCTAAGGATGATCAACCGTTCGATCATATTACGAAGCTCTCTGATATTTCCTGTCCATGGCATAGCCTGCAAAGCTTCCATAGCGGCCTCATTGATCTTTTTAACAGGCATTCCATAATCCTGGCAGATCTCGTCACAGAAATTTTGTGCGATCAGAGGTATATCGTCTTTACGTTCAGTCAAATGAGGAACGTGAATGAGAATAACACTTAAGCGATGGTAAAGATCCATACGGAAACTACCAGCCTCTATCTCTTTCTGAAGATCTTTATTAGTTGCAGCTATTACCCGTACATCAACATCGATCTCTTTCTCTCCACCAACACGGGTAACTTTATTTTCCTGAAGTGCGCGCAACACCTTTGCTTGTGCTGAAAGGCTCATATCACCAATCTCATCAAGGAACAAGGTGCCGCCGCTTGCCTGCTCGAATTTACCTATCCGTTGTTTAATTGCTGATGTAAACGAGCCTTTTTCATGACCGAACAATTCACTCTCAATTAGTTCTGAAGGTATGGCGGCACAGTTAACTTCAATCAGCTGGGAGTGGGAGCGATTTGACTTCTCATGCAGCCATCTTGCAACTAATTCCTTACCGCTACCATTGGCACCGGTGATCAGAACCCTTGCATCTGTTGGAGCAACACGTTCAATGGTATCTTTTATGCGGTCTATAGCGGCAGAATTACCCAGCATTTCACGAACCTTACTTGCCTTGCGCTTTAAAACTTTAGTTTCGGTAACAAGGTTCTTGCGCTCAAGGGCATTCCTAACAGTGATAAGTAGGCGATTAAGATCCGGTGGTTTTGAGATGAAATCAAAAGCCCCTTTTTTACTGGCCTCAACAGCAGTCTCAACTGTACCGTGCCCGGATATCATAATAAACGGCAGATCTGGCTGGATAGCAAGTCCTTCTGTGAGAACCTCCATACCGTCCATTTTATTCATTTTAATATCACAGAGGATCAGGTCATATTCATTCTTTTTAATAAGCTCCAGAGCGTCAGGACCATTGTCTACATCTTCAACCAGGTAGTCTTCGTATTCAAGAATTTCCCGCAGTGTATTACGGATTGCCCTCTCATCATCAATTATCAAAATTTTTGCCATATGATTTTTATGATCCTCTTTTAGTCTGCGAACATAACCCGCGAATATAAGGATTGTTTCAACATTAGAACATGTTTGAAAAAAAGTCCTTCCCAAAGGAAGGACTCAAATTCATTAAAAAAAGCAAGCCTGTAAGCCGGGTTCTGTTCCACGCGTAAGCGTGACTTCTATCATTTATCCCGCCACGCAATCACTCACGCAGTCTAACGACCTACCCATTCCGGATATCCCGTAAACGGGATTGTAAGCGGGCCGCCTCACTTCCGGAACCTATTTGGTCTTTCAACTTCTGGGGTTTACCGTAATCCCGGTCACCCGGGAAGACCGTGAGCTCTTACCTCACGTTTTCACCTTTTCCCCCAACCCGAGGGCCGGGGGTAGTTTATTTTCTGTAGCACTTTCCGTCTTCGCCTAAGCGAATCCTTCCTGTTAGGAAGCAGAATGCCCTGTGTTGCCCGGACTTTCCTCTCTTCCGCAAATGCGGAACAGCGATAGAACAGCTTGCCCTGCAAAGATAATTATTAAGTTGAGAGTGGAGAGTTGAAAGTGGAGAGTTTCGGGCTGCCGGCCATTTACGAACAACCAACAACCAACAACGAACAACCAAACTACATCTTTGTCATTGTGAGCGTAGGGTGGCAAAACAACCAAACTACACCTTTGTCATTGCGAGCCCGCTTGCCGGCAGGCATGCGGAGCGTGGCAATTATTTCGCCCATTTCTTATCAATTTTGATAATACTCTTCAGGATAGCCGTTGACGCTCCGTAGTAGAAATCCTGGTTGATGTTTGCAAAAGTGTCGGTTGGCTTGTGATAGTCCTTATGGTCTTCAACGCCGAAATATATGAAGGGAATGTTTTCTTTGGCAAAGGGGCCCTGATCGCTTTGCATGGTCCAGTCTTCTTTGCCGGAGTCCGGCAGATCATGTCCAAAAAGGATCTTTATGCCCGTATTCTTGTCTTCGCCCTCGATAATACTTTTCAAGCCCGGGTTCTTATATGTACCCGATGCGTAGAGTTCGCCCTTGTCATTATGCGCAATCATATCCATATTGATATTCAAAGCAATTTTGTCTTTGGCAACGGTAGGCTCCTTAACAAATGATACCGCTCCCCTCAATCCAGATTCCTCAGCGTCAAAGGCGATGAATAAAAGCGTGTGCCGGGGTTTGTGCTTAGTAAAGTATTCCGCAAAGGCCAGCATCGCGCCCACACCAGAAGCATTGTCATCAGCACCATAATAAATATCGGTTCCGCTGACACCCACATGATCATAGTGTGCCGAAACAACAATTACTTTATCACGCTTGCCTTTTATAAAGCCGATCAGGTTCGTGCCCTGTTTTTCCTCATTCGCACGAGTCTTAAAGTTAAACGGATGCTTAAAACCTTTCGGATATGAGCTCAAGCCTATCTCAGCGAACCTTTTAATAATAAACTCTGCAGCTAATTTATTCCCAGGTGTACCGGTTTTCCTGCCTTCATACTTTCCTGAAGAAAGAGTTTGTATATCGGCCAAAAGCTTAGTCCGGTCGATGATCTGGGAGTAGGCTGTTGCCGTACTAAGAGCGAGAAGGATTAATAAGTACGTTTTTCTCATTTTTTGTTGTGTTTGGATGTCGGAGGTCGGATGTTTGAAGTCTGACCTTTTCTAGTCGGTCAAACTCGATGTCTGACGTCCGACATCAGATATCTGACCTCCGACCTCGAATCTCGTTATGCAACTTCCCGTATATCCACCGCCACAACCCGCGAAACTCCCTGCTCCGCCATGGTCACACCGTAGATAATGTCGGTACTTGCAATGGTCCTTTTGTTATGAGATACGATAATAAACTGTGATTGTCCCGAGAACTCCCGGATTATATTGTTGAATTTATCAATATTGGTATCGTCAAGCGGAGCATCAACCTCGTCGAAAATACAGAACGGTGCTGGTTTTAAAAGGTATAATGAGAACAATAAAGCGGTAGCCGTAAGAGTTTTTTCTCCTCCCGACAATTGATTGATCGAAAGGGGGCGTTTGCCTTTAGGCCTTGCCAGAATATCGATATCAGATTCAAGCGGATTTTCCGGATCAATTAACACCAGATCACAGCTATCTTCCTCGTTGAAAAGCGAACGGAAAACCACTATGAAATGTTCTCTCACCTTTACAAAAGCTTCCATGAACTTTTCCTTTGCCGTATCATCAATTTCCTTGATGGTCTGCAGGAGCGAAACTTTTGCCTCTGCGAGGTCTTTTTTCTGGGTTTGGATAAACGTGTATCGCTCATCCATTTCCTGATATGCCTCCATTGCCATAGGATTGACTGCGCCAAATTCATCAAGCTGACGTTTTACGCGCTCGGTTTTTTCACGCAGGTCCTGTTCGCTATCCGACTGATGCTCCGGAGCGCTTTCTTCATCCAGTAAGTTTGCGATGTCGATAGAAAACTCGACAGCTAATCGCTCTTTAAGCGCATTCAGCTCAAGCTTTATATTAGTCTTCTGATCTTTTATCTCATTTGTGATAACATCTGATTGTTCCTTGTTGCGCCGGAGACAAGCAATATTATTTTCCGACTCGGTGATCATCCCTCTTGAGGCATAATAAGTTTGTTCTGCTTCCTGAACAGCCTTTTCAAACTCTTCTTTCTGAGAATACAAGGCAATCAGGTCATCATCAGAATGATCTGAATGCTGCAGGGTTTCCAGAATGCTTATCTGGGTAGTTTCAAGCTCTGCGTTGTTTGCCGAGATCCGTGTTTCCAGACTGGTTTGCTGGCTTTCACGATATTCCAGGTCTTTGACTATACCTGAGACCTTATTCTGCTGCTGATGAAACTTAATGTTCTCCTGGTTATATGCTGAGGATCTGGTACTGAACTGCTCTGACAGCTCATTGTATTTTTGCTGATCGGCGACAAGCCGTTCCTGCTTGATCTGTCTATTCGTCTTTAATTCAAGAAGCTGAGGTTCTGAAGCTAAAAGCTCATTACTAATGCTGTTGATCTTTAATTCAATATCCTGCTTCCTGTTCTGGCTATTTTCGATAAAGGCGAGATACTGTTCCTGTTTCGTTTTAACAGAAGTAAATTCATTGTTCAGCCGGTTGATATCAAACTGAAGCTGCTGGATCTGTTCATTTTGTGAAGAACCCTTCAGGCTATTTAACCGGAGGGTCTGTTCATCAATTGAATTCTTCAGTTTTGCCATTGTGTTTTCTCCTGTGCTGATCTCCTTAGATAGCTTCTCAAGATTTTTAGCCCGGCCAATACGTTTACCTTCAAATAAACCCACCGAGCCTCCCGACATTCCGGTCCGTGTTTTCGAAAACATGCCCGATTTACTAAGAAGTACAACCTGCTCGGATGGAAGGGGGGACTTAAGCTCTTCTTCCTCGCCTGACTTGATGAGAAAGACGTTGTATAAAAGCATCTCACACAGCGGCCTGTATTTAGCATCAGTATCAATGATATCCATTGCCGGTATCACTTCACTGCTGCTTGAATTTATAGAAGGCCTTTGCGGGATGGATTTAAGGGCATTGAGGATAAAGAAATTAGCCCGGCCACGTGATGCTTCACTCAACAAACGGATAGCCTGGACAGCATCCGTCTGAGTTTCTACTACGTAATGGTTCATCACCGGCTCGAGGTAGTTTTCTATCGCAATTCTATACTCTTCTTTACAGAACAGAATGTCTGAGAAAAGTGGTGCCTGTTTAGTCCAGCCGGCATTTTTCTTCAGAAAGCGAATAGACTCAGGGAAACCTTCCAGATTATCCACCATTGACTTGGTCAGGTTATACTCGTTCTGTTTTGAATCAACTTTCCGGCTTTCCTGGTTCAACAACTCCTTTTCGTGGCTTAGCTGTTCGCTGATGTTCGTTAGTTGCTGCTGAAGCTCTTCCTCTTGTTCTTTTACAAGGGTGAATTCCGATTGCTTGCTGTCAACCTTAATCTGAAGCTCTGTTATTACTTTATTAAATTCACTTAGCTCGCCTTCCTTCGCCTGAGCATCGGCTACATTTCGATTGATTTCCTGATGAAGGGCATCCCGCTGGATATTTAATATGGCGATATCTTTTTCCAGTTTATAAACCTGATTCTGAAGCTCATTATTTTCCCGGCTCAGAATGTCAAGATCGGCTTTAGCTTTCTGCTGTGTTACGCGAAGTTCTTCAACATCAGCATGCTGAGACTTAACAGAGTTTTGAAGCATTTCGAGCGTTTCGGATTCCTGTAAGTGTTCCTCGTTTAACCTTTTTTGATTGTAGAAGACATGATTAAGCTGATTTTTGTCCTTTTCAAGCTCCTCATTCAGGCGTCTCTTTTTATCCTCCAGAAACTTAAGCTGCTCATTTTTTAGCTTCTTGTCGCTTTCATAAGCACGGATCTTTGAGATAAACTCATTTGTAGCCTTTTGCTGAATGGAAAGGTTCTTTTCAAGGTTAAGGCTGTCGAGTTTTTGCTGCTGTAAAAGGGCCTCCAGTTTAGTAATGGCGGCATTGATCCCGCTATTATCAACCAATTGCTGCTGCTCACGGTCTTCAAGCCTGGCTAATCCATCTCTGAATCCAATGATCCGGAATGAGGCGAGAGCAATGCTAAGATTTTTATACTGATCCTTTAGCCGGTAATATCGCTCGGCTTTTTTCGCCTGATTCTCCAGGGTCTTAAGATTATTTTCAATCTCAAACAAAAGGTCATCAACACGACTCAGATCAGATTCTGTATCCTTTAACTTATTGAAGGTTTGCTTTTTCCTGAGTTTATATTTAGAAATACCCGAGGCTTCTTCAAAAAGCTGACGGCGGGAATTATCCTTATTTGTAATGATTTCATCGATCATCTTCAATTCAATGATAGAGTAGGAGTCGGAACCGATGCCGGTATCAAGGAATAGATCAGTAATATCTTTCAGCCTGCACTGTACATCGTTCAAACGGTACTCGCTATCGCCCGAACGATATAATTTCCGTGTGATGGTAACCTTAGAGAAATCAGTAGGAAGAATATTCCTGGTGTTGTCGAATGTCAGTGATACTTCCGCAAGATTCGATGGCTTGCGTGTTTTGGTTCCATTGAAAATGATGTTCTCCATTTTTTCGGAACGGAGCATCCGTGTGCTTTGCTCCCCGAGAACCCATCGGATCGCATCCACAACATTTGATTTCCCGCAGCCATTAGGCCCAACAATAGCAGTAACACCATCATTAAAATTGATAGTGATCTTATCGCCAAAGCTCTTGAAACCTTTGATTTCCAGTTGGGTAAGCTGCATAGTTATGATTTCCGTGCTGTACGGATAGATATAATTTAATGGGCTTAATTTATAAAATTATACAGACCTATGTAAAGTTTTTAACGGATAGGTGAATAAAATTATTTTTCCGGATACAAATACTAATTTTAATGAATTTAGAACCTCAAATCAAATATATACAACACTATGGAATACAGACGTTTAGGTAAATCTGGTTTAAAGGTAAGTGCGCTTTCACTCGGAAGCTGGCTTACATTCGGGAACCAGATCGAAGATAAAGTAGCTGAAGAACTTATGGACCTCGCTTACGATAGCGGCGTGAATTTCTTCGATAATGCAGAAGGCTACGCTGGTGGAAAGTCAGAGTTGGTCATGGGAAAGATACTGAAGAAGAAGAACTGGGACCGCAGTTCATACATTGTGTCAAGCAAGATATATTTTGGCGCCGAAGAGAAGAAGCCAAACATGATCGGCTTGTCAAAAAAGCACATTTTTGAGGGTACTCATAACGCCATGAAACGTTTGCAGGTTGACCATCTGGATCTGCTGTTCTGCCATCGCCCGGACCCTGAGACACCAATCGAAGAAACAGTTTGGGCCATGCATCAACTTGTACAGCAGGGGAAAACCTTGTATTGGGGAACCTCTGAGTGGAGTGCCTCAGAGATTATGGAAGCGCACTATTTCGCAGAAAAGAATCACCTTGTTGCCCCGGTTATGGAACAGCCGCAGTACAGTATGCTGTGGAGGGACAAGCTTGAAAAAGAGTTTCTGATGCTCTTCCGCAACTTTGGAATGGGTACTACGATATGGAGCCCGCTTGCATCTGGTTTATTGTCGGGAAAATACAACAATGCTGATCCAAAGGACACGCGTTTTGGTATGGAGAGCCTTGGGTGGTTGAAAGACAGATGGCTTGTGGAAGAGAATCTCAAAAAGATCAACCAGTTGAAAGAACTCGCGGATAAGCTTAATACATCTATGCCGAAACTTGCTATTGCCTGGTGTTTGAAAAACCCAAATGTGAGTACTGTAATTCTTGGAGCATCGAAAACTGCACAGTTGAAGGAGACTTTGACCTCCCTTGAAGTGGTTCCGTTATTAACGGACAAAATTATGGCAGATATTAATGGTATTGTTGGAACTAAGCCGGAGACGGTTGTTGTTTAGGTGTTGGTTAGTTGCATACGTTTGCAATTAACAATTTATTAAAGTCCGGTAAATTAAAACATGAGGTTCTGGCTTTCGCCAGAATGACATTAAGTTAAGCATATATTACGGTAATTACACGCCAGTATGTAGGTTCCAGCTTTCGCTGGAATGACAAAATTTTTAGGGTATTAGGGAGATTCCAGCCTCCGCTGGAATCGCAGCACGAGATTGTATCATAAAATGACCCCCGGCAGGAGACACAATAAAACATTGAAATGATCTGGTAAAAATCACTCAGATTCCAGCGGAGGCTGGAATCCCCCCATATCCCCCCACTGCGTTGTCATTCCAGCGGACGCTGGAACCTCCGAAAATGTCTGCACAGCCAGTCCAGACCACTGGAACGTACAAATCTTAACTTAATGTCATTCTGGCGAAAGCCAGAACCCACATGCGTATTCATTGTTCATATCCCGTTGGGTACGTTAGCCTAACAACTAACAACTAATTACTTGATTTCCGATAAACGGAACGTATCCTTAACCCTAACACCCTTCTCCGTATTTTCGAGCGTACAGCACTCATTCACAGGATCGTGTTCGAGGTAAAGAATGTATTCCTTTGCAACCGCTTCTTCGAGGAACCTTTTCTTTTCATCCAGGGTCTTCATCGGAAACATATCGTACGCCATAACATAGGGGAGAGGTATGTGGCCGACAGACGGGAGCAAGTCCGCCATGTATAAAATCGTTTTCCCTTTATAACTAATCTGCGGAAGCATCATGGCATCGGTGTGCCCGAATGCAAATCTAATTTTGATATTGTCTGTAAATGGAACACCATCCTCATTGTCTATAAACTTTAATCGACCACTTTCCTGGATCGGAAGAATGTTATCCTTCAGAAAAGAAGCTTTTTCACGTTCATTAGGTATTACAGCCCATTCCCAATGCGCGCGGTTGCTCCAGAATGTGGCATTTTTAAACGCAGGCACCAGGCTACCCTCCGAATTTCTTTCTATAGATCCGCCGCAATGATCAAAATGCAGGTGTGTTAGAAATACATCAGTAATATCATCTTTTTTAAAGCCATGGCTGGACAGTGATTTTTCCAGGGTATCCTCACCATGCAGATAGTAGTGTTTCAAAAACTTCTCATCCTGCTTATCGCCTATGCCATTATCAACAAGGATCAAACGATCGCCATCCTGGATAAGGAGGCACCGCATCGCCCAGGAACACAGATTATTTTCATCAGCAGGATTGGTCCTTTGCCAGATCGACTTTGGTACGACACCGAACATAGCACCGCCGTCGAGTTTAAAATAGCCTGCGTTGACTGTGTATAACTTCATAGAGTTGAAAACTGAAAACTGAAAACTGAAGGCGTGAAGGTTATGGTCCCATTTCAGCTTTCAGTTTTCAACTTTCAGCTATTTATAGATGAATAACCTCCCCATAAGCATCCGCTGCAGCTTCCATAATAGCTTCGCTCATTGTAGGGTGAGGATGTACGGTTTTAACGATATCCATGCCGGTAGTTTCCAGCTTACGAGCTACGACCACTTCAGCGATCATTTCAGTAACATTTGCACCGATCATATGCGCGCCAAGGAATTCACCGTATTTAGCATCAAAGATCACTTTAACGAAACCATCTTTTGCGCCTGCAGCGCTTGCTTTACCCGAAGCTGAGAATGGGAATTTACCCACTTTGACTTCGTAACCAGCTTCTTTTGCAGCTTTCTCGGTGTATCCTACAGAAGCTATTTCCGGTGAGCAATAAGTACACCCCGGGATATTATTATAATTCAGTGGCTCCGGATGGTGGCCTGCAATTTTCTCTACGCAAATTATTCCTTCTGCAGAAGCGACATGGGCGAGAGCCTGGCCTTTTACGATATCACCAATAGCATAAACGCCGTCTATGTTGGTTTTGTAGAAATCGTCGACAGTAACACGGCCTTTATCGACCTTAACACCAATTTCTTCAAGTCCGAGGTTTTCTATATTAGGAGTAACCCCAACTGCCGATAAAACTATATCACATTCCAATGTTTCCGTACCTGCAGCAGATTTAACCTGAACCTTGCACGATTTGCCGCTGGCATCAACAGATTCCACGTTTGCCCCTGTCATAATAGAGATACCTGATTTCTTCAGGCTGCGAAGCAATTGCTTTGACACATCTTCATCTTCAACAGGCACAATATTATCAAGGTATTCAACGATAGTCACTTTGGTTCCGATCGTATTGTAGAAGTAAGCGAATTCTACTCCGATAGCGCCAGATCCTACTACGACCATCGATTTTGGCTGCTCCGGTAAAGACATCGCCTGACGATATCCGATGATTTTCTTGCCATCTTGCTTTAGATTTGGCAATTCTCTTGAACGCCCGCCTGTAGCAATGATGATATTTTTTGCTGAATACTCGTTAGAAGCACCGTCTGCACCTTTAACTTCAACTTTGTTGCCCTTCTTTAATTTTCCGGTTCCCATGATCACATCGATCTTGTTCTTTTTCATAAGGAACTGGACACCTTTGCTCATCCCATCGGCTACACCGCGGCTTCTTTTAATAATAGAATCAAAATCAGCTTCCGAACCCTGAACCTTTATGCCATAATCAGCAGCATGAGTTATATATTCAAATACGTTCGCACTTTTCAACAATGCTTTCGTTGGGATACAGCCCCAGTTTAGACAAATTCCACCCAACGATTCACGTTCCACAATGGCTACTTTCAAGCCTAATTGCGAAGCGCGAATAGCCGCTACATATCCACCCGGACCGCTTCCTATAACTATAATGTCGTAATTCATATTTCTAATTTGTAGTACAATGAGAATTCATCGCAAACTTAGATAATTTGTTTTATATGAGCAATGGAGCTTTGAGCTTTAAGCTTATAGCTCAAAGCTCCATTGCCTAAAGGTAAATGTGGATAAAAAAATGCCCGCTTTCCATATATGCTGGAGCAAATACCATGAGATTTAATATTATCTTAACATCGAAATTGTCACACTGTGAAAAAGGTGATTATCTTTGCCGCAATTTCAAACAACCAATTATATTCAATCTCACATTAAAGGAAAATTTATGAAGAAGTTTTTACTCTTAACATTTGTTGTTTTACTTGGTGCATTAGGCGCAATGGCACAGGTAACGACAAGTAGTTTGTCCGGTACGATCAGTGATTCCCAGGAATCACTGATAGGAGCAACCGTGAAGGCAACGCATCAGCCAACCGGAACAGTTTATGGTGCTTCTACAAATGAAGTAGGAAGATTTACGATACCCAATATGCGTCCGGGTGGACCCTATGTTATCACTGTCACATATTTAGGATATCAAAAAGCAGATTACCCCAACGTCATGCTTAAGCTTGGAGAGCCTTTTATTCTGAACGCTGTCCTAAGAAGAGATGGACTAAATTTAGATGAGGTAATTGTAGTAGGTGCGAAAGATAACACCTTCAATAGTAAAAGAACAGGAGCCTCCACAAATATCAGTAAAGAACAGATCGAAGAACTTCCCTCTTTAAATCGTTCCTTATCTGATTACTGGAGATTAACACCCCAGGCCAATGGAAACTCTTTTGGCGGACAGAACAGCCGCTATAATAATATCACTATAGATGGAGCTGTAAATAATGATGTATTTGCTGCGTCCAGTTCTGCTATTACGCCAGGAAGTAACTCTAATACTCAGCCTATTTCTTTGGATGCGATCCAGGAGATACAAGTGGTTCTTGCTCCCTATGATATTTCATATGGAAACTTTACCGGAGCCGGCGTGAATGCCATTACACGTTCTGGCACGAATAATTTCGAAGGGTCAGCCTATTTCTATGGCCGTAATCAAAATACCGTAGGAACGAGGCCAGACGGTATAAAGTCAGCTACTTTCCTGAATAATCAATATGGGTTACGTATTGGCGGACCAATAGTAAAGGATAAATTATTCTTATTTGTAAATGGTGAATTAGGGAGGATAGAATCTCCAAGTGTCCTAAACGCCGGGGATCCGGGTTCAGTGCTCACAACTGCTCAAGCCCAGGATCTCGCCAACTTTGTTAAAACAACCTATGCATATGATGTAGGCAGTATTGGCGAAATACCTACTCAAACGCAAAGTGATAAATTGTTTGCCAGGTTAGATTGGAACATAAATCAAAAACATCAGTTAATGTTGCGCCACAATTATATCAAAGCTTTTGACGATGTTTTTTCACGTTCACCTACAGTGTTTAGATTTGGAAATCAAGGAGGCAGAAATAATAATAAACAGAATATCAGTGTTTTAGAACTGAGAAGCTCTTTGTCAAAGTCCTTGTCAAATAATTTAATAATGGGCTACTCAACGGTGAGGGATGCCCGTTCAATTTCGGGAACATTGTTTCCGCATGTTCAGATTAACAATGCAAATGGTAAAGCTACGGATCAAATAGTTTTTGGCTCTGAACGAAGCAGCACTACCAATCAGCTGGATCAGGATATATTTGAGTTAACTGATAATTTAAAGGTATTTTCAGGTAATCATACATTTACTGTTGGTACTCATAATGAATTCTTTAAGTTCAGAAATCTATTTATAAACAACAGGTTTGGTTATTGGCAGTTTAGCAGCCTGGCAGATTTTCAAGCGAACAAACCATTCCGTGTCGAGGCTACCTATCCGATAACGGCGAATCCTGGAGAAGCTCGTTTTTCAGCAGCTCAGCTCGGGTTTTATTTTCAGGACGAAATTCAGGCATCAGATAATTTGAGGCTAACTGCCGGTATGCGTGTTGACGTTCCTGTTTTTTTTGACACACCAGAACGAAATGTATTGTCGGAAACGGCTTTCGGTTACCGAACAGACATCACTCCCAAAAGCCGTCCTTTGGTTTCTCCGAGGTTAGGATTTAACTATGATGTATTTGGCAACAGAAGTCTTCAAATACGGGGCGGGGCCGGGATTTTTACTGGACGCGTGCCTTTTGTATGGCTGTCTAATCAATTCACCAATAACGGGGTATTGTTTGGTACAGTATTTCAGAATAGTCCTGCGACTTTCCAGCCAGATCCAAATAAGCAGTCGACAGCGGGCGGATCTGTCACTACTTATGAGTTAAACCTAATCAATGAAAATTTCAGGCTGCCACAGTCTTTCAGGTCTAATCTTGCAACTGATTTCCGATTACCAGGTGGAATTGTGGCGACCCTCGAAGCTATTTACAATAAAACGGTAAATAATATCAGCTATCAGGACATTAACATTAAAGGAAGAACAGGTTCTTTAAATCCGGCTTTATCCGGAGGAAATGATCTGAGACCAACTTATGGTGGCAAGGTTAACTCTTCGGTGACGAATGCGATATTGCTTAAGAACAGTGGTGAGGGTTCTTCTTACAACCTGACAGCCCAGCTTCAAAAATTATTCAATTTTGGCTTTAGTACATCGATTGCATACACTTACGGTGATGCGAGGGATGTTAATAGCGGCACGAGCTCAACTGCGCGTTCTAACTGGCAATTTAACCAGATTGTTGAGGATGCTAATAATCCTAATCTGTCGTATTCCAGGTTTGATCTTAAACACCGCATAGTAGGCAGCGCCAATTACGGTATTAACTACGGAAAGAATAAATTATTTGGAACCACATTGTCGGTATTTTATGCGGGCAGATCCGGAGAACCTATTTCATACTTGTATTTCGGAGATTTAAACGGTGATGGTGCTAATCAAAATGATTTACTTTATGTGCCAAGAAGCGCAAGTGAAATTAAATTGAATAATCTCTCTGCATCAGGTTTATTGCCAGCTTTAACTCCTGCTGAGCAATGGACACAATTAGATGCATTTATAAATAACGAACCCTATCTTAGAGAAAGAAGAGGGCAGTACGTTGAACGTTTTGGTGGCCGGATGCCATGGGAGCATGCAGTTGACATTAGATTGTTACAGGATTTCGGTGGTTTGATAAAAGGAACCAAGAACCGCTTACAATTATCTGCTGATATTTTTAACTTCGGCAACATGATTAATAAATCATGGGGCAGGGCTTATTCATTAGGGAACAATGCAAGTACGCTTATTTCCTATTCATCAAGTGCCGGAGGCGGCTTTACGTTCCGGGCTCCAACCAGTGGAACAGCATATCAGATTGATCAGATTCGTTCAAGATGGGCTGCACAATTCGGAGCGAGATACCTGTTTAATTAACAGAGCTAATCCAGGACGGACATGGGTCCCGGTTACATATGTATCCGGGACCTTTTTTTTCGATCATTTTATAATGTGATTTGCATTTTTGAATTACTGATCCGCCTTGCTTCTAAGAAAATGAAATCAGCTTGAAACAATTAAGCTCGTTTAGCATTATATTAGTTGCAACCAATTAATAACTCAAATTTTATGAACAGACTTAAATACGCAGTAGCATCGCTATTAGTATTTGCTATGGGTTTAAGCAACCTGGCAAAGGCTGATGAAGGGATGTGGCTGCCCATGCTCATTGGTAAAAACTACGAGCAAATGAAAAGGCAGGGATTTAAGCTTACCCCTGAAGATCTTTACAGTGTGAATAAAGCGAGCATTAAAGATGCGATCGTATCTTTTGGCGGCTTTTGTACAGGAGAGATCGTTTCAAAAAACGGATTAATCTTTACTAACCACCACTGTGGATACGATGCAGCAGCGTCTAATTCAACTCCAGAAAATAATATTCTGGATAACGGGTTTTATGCTAAATCTTACCAGGAAGAAAAACCTATTCAGGGATTATTTGTACGTTTCCTGGTTCGCATGGAAGACGTAACTCCTAAGGTAATGGCAGCTCTTGCCGGTGTGCGGGACAAGGACAGGGCAGCTAAGATTGCAGAGATAAGCAAGCAGATAAGCTCTGATGTTACAGCTGGTACAGCTATGGAAGCCGATGTGCGTGACGTTTACAAAACGAATCAGTTTCTTCTTTTTATCTACGAGCGGTTCAGTGACGTCCGTTTAGTGGGAATTCCACCGCAGTCAATAGGAAAATTTGGTGGCGATACGGATAACTGGGAATGGCCGCGTCATACGGGTGACTTTTCTGTATTCCGCGTTTATGCGGACGCCAACAATAAAGCAGCTGCATACTCAGCATCAAACAAGCCCTATACCCCTAAGAAATCTTTGCCGGTTTCTATTAAAGGCGTAAAGAACGGTGATTTTGCCATGGTCTATGGTTTCCCCGGGCGTACAGACAGATACCTGACCTCTTATGGTGTTCAGACCGCTACCGAGCGATCTAATCCAACCACAGTTAAGCTTCGGGATATCCGCCTGAAAGCGTGGAAAGAGGAGATGGATAAGAATGTAGATGTGCGTTTAAAAATGTCATCCCAGTACGCAAATATTGCCAATTACTGGAAGTATTATATCGGCCAGACCGAACAGTTAAAGAGGCTGAAAATCAACGAAGCCAAACAAAAGGAGGAAGCGACTTTTACAACATGGTCGGCTTCTAACCCTGAAATGACCAACTTGATGGGCCAGTACAAAACTGCTTACGACCTATATGACCCTTATGTTGTGCATTATACCTATATCAACGAAGGCTTACTAGCGTCTCCCTGGGTACGGAATGCATCCCAATTTGGGGCTGCAATTGATGCAATGATGGCCCGTAAGGATGATGCTGCCTATGTTAAACAGGTTAATACCAATCTTAATAACATGGTGAACACATATGAGAAAACCTATCTGGAAAATGCAGATAAGAAGATCTTTGCTCAGATCCTGACAGGTTTCTATACTGATGTTCCAAAAAGCCAGCATCCCAAGTTTATCACTCTGATCTCAGAGAAGTATTGGAAAGGATCGCCGCAGGCAACATTCGAAAACTATGCTGATTATCTATGGAAAAACAGCAACCTGATCGATCCTGCCAAGCTAAGAGCATTTTTAGCCAGCCCGAATAAGGAATCCCTTGAAAAGGACCCAGGTTATATGTATGCTGTTAACCTGATCCCTGCGGATTATGTTAAGAATAACTTTGGAACAGTTCTGAGTGATTTCCAGGCGACTAAATCGCGTTTGGACAACCTGTATCTTAAAGCCCTTCTTGAAAAGAATAAAGGTGCTTTAATATATCCTGATGCTAACTCTACTATGCGTATAAGTTACGGTCAGGTTCAGAACTATAGCCCTAAAGATGGTGTAACCTATGATGTTAAAACAACGATTGATGGAATGGTGGCCAAGTATCAGCCGGGTGACGATGAGTTCGATCTCCCGCAATCATTGCTTGATGCCTATGCAAAACGTGATTTCAGGGAGTATGGTGAGAACGGAACACTTGCCGTAGGATTCATCAGTAATAACGACATTACCGGTGGTAATTCCGGATCACCTGTTCTGAACGGCGATGGTGAGCTGATCGGATTAGCTTTCGATGGTAACTGGGAAGCAATGAGCGGAGATATTGCATTTGATAAGCAATACAAGCGTACCATTTCAGTCGACGCCCGCTTTGTGCTTTGGTGTATCGATGTTCTGGGTGGTGCAAAGAACATCATCGATGAACTTGATATTAGAAGAAATAAGTTGCCGTTTCCGAAGGATAAGTTGATAATGAGGAAGACTGAGTAGAGTTTGCAGCGCTGCGCCTGCCTGCGGTAGGCAGGCTCGCAATGACAGCATTTAGTAACGGTTGTCGTTGCGAGGAGGAACGACGAAGCAATCTTCCCTAAAAAAGCCTTTCTGAATCCAGAGAGGCTTTTTTGTTATTACTTATAAAGCGTCTAGGCCACCCAGCCTAACAACTAACTACCAACAACCAACTAATTATAAACAAACTCCCCATACGGCGACTTTATCGTCACCTGCTTTTTGTCGGCTGCTTCAACCCGTCCAACTATCTGCGCATCAACATTAAACTCCTGTGAGATATCAATAATGTACTGGGCGATCTTTTCGGGAACGTAAAACTCCATCCGGTGCCCCATATTGAACACTTTGTACATTTCCTTCCACTCTGTTCCTGATTGGTCCTGGATCAGCTTAAACAGGGGAGGGATTTCCAATAAATTATCTTTTATGATATGCAGATTGTCTATGAAATGCAGGATCTTGGTTTGCGCGCCCCCGCTGCAATGAACCATGCCATGTATGTCTGAACGGTATTTATCAAAGATCTTTTTTACAATAGGAGCATAGGTTCGTGTGGGTGATAGTACCAGCTTTCCAGCCGTTACCGGATCTGAGCCATTTATGCTGATCTTATCAGTTAACTTTTTACCGCCCGAGAAGATAAGCTCGTACGGAACTGCCGGATCGCAGCTCTCCGGGTATTTCTCCGCTACATATTTGTGAAACACATCATGACGGGCAGAAGTCAGGCCATTTGAGCCCATGCCTCCATTGTATTCCTTTTCGTAAGTGGCTTGGCCATAAGAGGACAGGCCAACGATCACGTCGCCGGGCTGGATCCTGTCATTGGAGATAATGTCTGCACGCTCCATGCGGCAGGTGACGGTGGAATCAACTATGATCGTCCGTACTATATCACCCACATCCGCTGTTTCGCCGCCGGTTGAATAAATGCCTATACCAAGGTCACGGAGCTCCTGCAGGATCTCTTCAGTACCGTTGATGATCTCGGCTATTACTTCGCCGGGAATAAGATTTTTATTTCTGCCGATGGTAGATGACAACAGAATGTTATCCATTGCACCAACGCAAAGCAGGTCATCCAAGTTCATTATTATTGCGTCCTGCGCAATACCCCGCCATACGGATAGGTCTCCTGTTTCTTTCCAGTAAACGTATGCGAGTGATGATTTGGTTCCTGCTCCATCAGCATGCATAATATTGCAATACGCATCGTCCTTGCCCAGTATATCAGGGATGATCTTGCAGAAAGCTTTCGGGAAAATTCCTTTGTCTATATTCTTGATGGCATTGTGCACATCTTCTTTATCAGCGGAAACGCCGCGCTGGTTGTATTTGAGATTTGACATGGGCCGTAAAGTTAACGATTTGTTGTTGGTTTGCCACGCTTCGCTCGCAATGACAAAGGGCAATTGGGTTAGTTGTTGGTTTGCCGCGCTTCGCTCGCAATGACAACGGCCGGAGGTATGAGGTATGAGGTAATCTAGTCAAGTTAACGATATTTTCTATAGGTACGTATTCCACTCTCCACTTTCCATTCTCCACTCTCAACTAAAAAGAAAAGCCCCACTTAAAGCAGGGCTTCTCTTATAATGCTGTCATTGCGAGTGCAACGCGGCAACTACTTAATAAAAAGCAACTCTCTAAACTTCGGCAACGGCCATTTAGTATCGTCAACTAACTGCTCCAGTTTGTCGACATGGGCACGGATTGGATCGAAGTAAGATTTTACTTTTTCATCGTAAGCAATAGACTTGTCTCTGATATCATCGATCTTGTTTGCTTTCTTACGTTCATCGATCATCATGGTATTGTTGGTTTTGATGAAGTTTACGTGCTCAGAGATCTTCTTGATGATGTCCATCTGTGCTTCGTAAGTATCAGGACCTAAGCCAATATCTTTTAAGCCTTTAACGTTCTCGATCAGGGTAGTCTGGTAGCTGATAGCAGTCGGGATTATCACATTATCTACAAGCTCGCCCATAACCCTTGCTTCGATCTGAAGTTTCTTGAAATAGCTTTCAAGAAGGATCTCGTGACGGGCGTGAGACTCGCGTTTACTGAATACACCGGTGTCTTCAAATAGTTTATCCGTTTTAGGATCAAGAAGAACGTCAAGTGCCTTTGGAGTAGTTTTGATATTGCTTAATCCTCTCTTTTCAGCTTCCAGAGCCCACTCATCACTGTAACCATTACCTTCGAAACGGATCGCCTTGGATTCTTTAATATAACGTTTGATAACCGTCATCAGGGCTACGTCTTTTTTCTCGCCTTTCTTGATCAATTTATCAACTTCTGTTTTGAATTTGTTCAGCTGATCAGCAACGATAAGGTTTAAGACCGTCATTGGGTTTGCTGAGTTAGCAGATGATCCAACCGCTCGCAACTCAAACTTATTACCGGTAAAGGCAAGAGGAGAAGTACGGTTACGATCTGTGTTATCCAAAAGAATTTGCGGAACCTTTGGAATGCTTGTCCACAAAGAAGGCTCCTGCTTCATTTTAGAAGTAACCCTTGAAGTTTCGATCTCGTCAAGAAGGTCGTTCAACTGGCTTCCAAGGAACATGGATATGATTGCCGGTGGTGCTTCATTAGCTCCAAGGCGGTGATCGTTATTCACAGAAGCAATTGATGCCCTTAAAAGGTCTGAATATTCGAATACCGCTCTGATTGTATTTACAAAGAACGTAAGGAACATCAGGTTGTTCTTAGGCGTTTTGCCGGGAGCAAGCAGATTTTTTCCTGTGTTTGTTATAAGCGACCAGTTGTTATGTTTTCCGGATCCGTTGATTCCTGCGTATGGTTTTTCGTGCAGTAAAACTTTAAAGTTATGCCTGCGGGCAACCTTATCCATAAGATCCATTAATAATGAATTATGGTCAATTGCAAGGTTGATCTCTTCATAAATAGGAGCACACTCGAACTGAGATGGTGCAACTTCATTATGGCGGGTTTTTAAAGGAATACCAAGCTTGATGGATTCGATCTCTAATTCCTGCATGAAAGCAAGAACCCGGTCAGGAATAGAACCGAAGTAATGATCATCCAGCTGCTGGTTCTTTGCAGACATATGACCGAACAAAGTTCTTCCAGTCAGATAAAGATCCGGGCGTGCATTAAATAAAGCCAGATCAACGAGGAAATACTCCTGTTCGATACCTAATGATGCGTTTACTTTCTCGATGCCTTTATCAAAATACTGAGCTACAGCAACTGCTGCTTTGTCCATTACTCCTAAAGCTTTCAATAATGGTGCTTTGTAATCCAGCGCTTCTCCTGTGTAGGAAACGAACACGGTTGGGATACAAAGGGTGTTACCCATAATGAATGCAGGAGATGAAGGATCCCATGCAGTGTAACCGCGTGCTTCAAACGTACTGCGGATACCGCCATTTGGAAAGCTTGATGCATCCGGCTCCTGTTGTGATAAGGATTCACCAGAAAATTTATCTAATCCCTGTCCGTCAGAACCAGGCTCGAAAAATGAATCATGCTTTTCTGCTGTTGATCCTGTAAGCGGCTGAAACCAGTGAGTATAATGAGTAGCTCCCTTGCCAATAGCCCAGGCCTTCATCGCTGAAGCAACCTGCTCTGAAATTGCACGATCGATCGGTGTTCCCGAATCAATTGAATGTACAATACTATTAAAAGCTTCCTTTGATAAACTGTCTTTCATCTTCTTTTGATTGAAGACATTTATGTTAAAATATTCAGAAGGCTTGGCTGAAGGGGCTTTCACTTCAGTAGTTGTTCTGGAAAGAACGGCATTTAATGCTTGAAATCTTAAAGATGACATCGTTTTGCTCAGTTTTTAAATAAATTTTGGCTAAAAATAGTGTTTTGTCTTAGAAAACGATACGAATTTGGAAAATTGTTGATAAAAATAGTGATTGATGGTAAAAATGATTGGCGATGAGTTGTACGTTATACGTTTTACGTTATAAGTTTTGGACTCCAGGGTTAGTTTTAATATTTTTTATTAAGAATTGAATCCGTCGGTATGCATTCCCTCAAAGACGCTGGGTGCGTAAGACGTTTTTGGAACCCGGATTATATTTGGGATTTTCATTCTATGAATGAAATTTGCGGTTATGCGTTCTTTTATACGGTAAGGTACGTAAGACGTAAAACGTATAACTTATAACGTATAACGTAATTTTTCCTACTTTTGACCATCCCAACAAAAACCCCGATACATTGGAAAATACGCAACTTACCACCTTAGAAACCGCTAAAGACTTAGGCCTTCTTCCTGAAGAATTTGATAGAATAAAAGAAATACTGGGGCGCACTCCAAATTTTACAGAGTTGTCTATATTCTCTGTGATGTGGAGCGAGCACTGTTCTTATAAAAATTCAATTACCTGGCTGAAGACCTTACCTAAGGATGGGCCGCGAATGCTCGCAAAGGCTGGTGAAGAGAATGCGGGTATGGTTGATCTGGGTGATGATATTGCCTGTGTCTTTAAAATTGAATCTCATAACCACCCTTCGGCGCTTGAGCCTTATCAGGGGGCTGCTACGGGTGTGGGTGGTATTAACCGCGATATATTTACAATGGGGGCCCGCCCGATCGCTCAGCTGAATTCCCTCCGTTTTGGTGATCCGGAACAGGAACGCACAAAATGGCTTATCAAAGGGGTGGTAAAAGGTATCGGGCATTACGGGAATGCATTTGGTATCCCGACTGTTGGCGGGGAATTATTCTTTGATGAGTGTTATACCGTTAACCCGCTGGTTAATGCCATGTCGGCCGGGATAGTTAAACCAGGTGAGACTGTTTCTGCAACATCGTATGGAGTAGGCAACCCGGTATACATCGTTGGTTCAGCTACCGGAAAAGACGGAATACACGGTGCAGCCTTTGCATCTAAAAATATAACAGAAGACTCGATCAATGACCTTCCGGCTGTTCAGGTAGGTGATCCTTTCCAGGAGAAGTTATTGCTTGAAGCTACGCTGGAGGTGATCAAAACCGGCGCTGTTGTAGGAATGCAGGACATGGGTGCTGCCGGTATCATCTGTTCAAATTCTGAAATGTCTGCCAAAGGCGAGCATGGAATGAAGATCAATCTTGATCTTGTTCCGGTACGCCAGGAGAATATGAAGCCTTTTGAGATCCTGCTTTCTGAATCTCAGGAGCGTATGCTTATCGTGGTAGAAAAAGGCCGCGAGAAAGATGTGGAAGCTGTTTTTGACAAGTGGGATCTGAACTGCGCTATTATAGGTGAAGTTACTGATACCAAACGCCTGCATTATTATATGAATGATGAGCTTGTAGCTGACGTACCCGCAGACGACCTGGTTCTGGGCGGCGGAGCTCCGGTTTATAAGAGAGAATTCAAAGAGCCTGCTTATTTTAAGGAGAACCAGAAGTTCAGGATAAAGGACGTTAAAGAACCATCAGACCTAAAAGCTATCGCTGATCATCTGATATCTCATCCGAACATTGCTTCCAAAAGATGGGTTACCGATCAGTATGACTCCATGGTAGGAACAGCTACAATGACGACTAACCGCCCTAGCGATGCTGCCGTAGTAAGCGTAAAGGGTACAGACAAAGCAATTGCCTTGTCCGTTGATTGTAACTCAAGATATGTTTATGCCGATCCTGAAACCGGTTGTGCTATTGCTGTGGCAGAAGCTGCTCGTAATATAACCTGCGCGGGCGGTGAGCCTGTAGCAATTACCAATTGCCTGAACTTTGGTAACCCCTATGTTCCGGAAGTTTACTGGCAGTTTGTTGGCGCTATTAAAGGTATGAGCGCGGCCTGTACTAAATTTGAAACCCCTGTAACTGGCGGAAACGTGAGTTTTTATAATCAGTCCTCTGATGAAGGCCCCGTTTTCCCAACACCAACCATTGGTATGTTGGGGGTGCTTGACGATCTGAGCACATTTATGACTTCAGATTTTAAACAAGCCGGTGACCTTATATATATGATAGGAGAGAGCGTGAATGATATTTCATCTTCACAATACCTTGCTTCCTACCATAAAATAACTGCCTGCCCGGCGCCGCATTTCGATCTTGAAAAAGAATATGCGATGCACCAGGTGATCAAGCAGCTTATCAGACAAGGCCTGATTCAGTCTGCCCATGATATTTCTGACGGGGGGCTTTACATTACTCTGCTGGAATCCTCAATGCCGAACGAACTTGGTTTCGAAATTGAAACCGATTCAAGTATCCGTAAGGATGCGTTCCTTTTCGGCGAGGCACAGGGAAGGGTAGTTGTATCGGTTAAAGCGGAACAGCAGGAAGAGTTCATCGAACTTCTGGCCACTTCTGAAACGGAATTCAGCTTTCTGGGCAAGGTTTCTGGAGGAGATCTGACTGTTGATGAAACGAGCTTTGGATCTGTAGATAAATCGCAATCCGTCTACAATAACGTGCTGCATAACATCCTCGGAGAATAACATGCTAAAACTTAACCGCGTACATCACATTGCACTGATTTGCACTGATTATGCGGCTTCAAAAGCCTTTTACACAGAGATACTTGGGCTGGAGATCGTGCAGGAAGTTTATCGGAAGGAACGCGATTCCTATAAACTCGACCTTGCTGTAAACGGAAACTACCAGCTGGAACTGTTTTCCTTTCCTGATCCGCCGGCGCGCCCATCCAGGCCGGAGGCACGGGGGTTAAGGCACCTTGCATTCGAAGTGGACGACCTCTATGCTTCCGTAGCTCATTTAAACCAGCACAAGGTTTCTACAGAAGAAATCCGGATGGACGAGTATACCGGTAAGCGCTTTGTATTTTTTTCAGATCCCGATGGCCTTCCCATTGAGCTTTACGAATTATAATGAGTAAGGTCTTCCAGTTTAAGCAGTTCAGCGTTGATCAGACCAATTGCGGGATGAAAGTAAACACCGATGCCGCTTTGCTCGGTTCTATTGCTCATAATGATGATATCGAACGGATACTGGAAATAGGGACCGGCACGGGTGTTATTGCGCTGATGCTTGCCCAGCGGTATGCCTCAGCACTGATTGATGCTGTTGAGATAGATGACATGGCGGCTGAAACAGCTGAGTTGAATTTCAGGAATTCTCCTTTTGCACCTAAAATCAGCCTGGTGAGGTCTTCGTTCGAAGAGCATTTCAGCAATACTGCCGCTAAGTACGACCTTATCGTATCGAATCCCCCTTACTTTATCAACTCCCTGCGTTCTGATGATCCTTCCAGGCGTCTGGCAAGGCATGCCAATGAGGACTTTTTTAAAAACCTGGTATCCGGAGTTGCTGCGCATTTAAGCTCAAAAGGGCTGCTCTATTTAATCCTGCCGCTGGATACTGCCGAGCTTGTTAAAACTCTACTTGCACAAAGCGGAGTAAGATATAGGGCAAGCCCTATGTTGTATCAGGAAAGAGCAGGCAAGACGCCTACTTTAACGCAGAGAGCTCAGAGTGGTCCGCAGAGATCGCAGCGAAAGAATCGAACCAAACGACTTCAACAAGCACTTTGTGAAAAACTTTGCGCTCTCTGCGCCGGTCCCCTGCGCCCTCTGCGGTTAAACTTCGGTGGGTACGTATCAAGTAGTTCTATAGAGTTGGCTGTCCGGAAAACGATCTTTATCCATTCCTTTCCTGAATCCAAACCCTATCGCTGTATTTTGGTTATTGGAATAGGGGCGCGGAATACCGATACGCAGAAATTCGTCATTTATGAAGCACAGAATGCGTATACCGAGGAGTATCGTATGTTGCTGAAAGACTATCTCACCATATTCTAGCTCCTGTTTATGACAAGAATAGGTTTGATCTCGGATACTCATAGTTACCTCGATGATGCCGTGTTTAAGCATTTCGAAAATTGTGATGAGATCTGGCATGCCGGCGACTTTGGGGATAGCAAGGTTGCAGATGCTTTAGCTGAGTTCAAACCGCTGAAAGGAGTTTACGGAAACATCGATGGCCGGGATATCCGGTCGGTGTACCCGGAAGATTTGCAATTTAACTGTGAAGGCGTAAAAGTATGGATGACACATATCGGAGGTTACCCCGGTAAATATGATCGTCGGATCAGGTCTGAGATCCAGAATGAAGAGCCAGATCTGTTCATCTGCGGGCACTCGCATATACTGAAAGTGATGTACGATAAAAATATTACTTGTTTACACTTAAATCCAGGCGCGGCCGGTAAGTATGGATGGCATAAAGTTCGTACATTGCTTCGATTTTGCATTTCTGAGAAAAAAATCCTTAATTTGGAGGTCATTGAATTAGCAGGAAGATAACGTATAAAGTACACTAAGTATGTCGGGAATATTAACTTTAGGCCAGTTTATTATTGAAAAACAGAGTGATTTTCCATATGCAAAAGGAGAATTGTCCCGCTTGCTCAGGGATATTGGGATCGCCTCAAAAATTGTCAACCGCGAGGTAAATAAAGCGGGCCTGATGGATATCCTCGGTGAGGTCGGTACGGTCAATGTTCAGGGGGAAAGCCAGAAAAAATTAGATGTATTTGCTAATGAGCAATTCATCTCCGCTTTAACCAGCGGGGGCGAATGCTGTATCGTCGCTTCAGAGGAAAACGATGAGTTTGTGCCTATCGATGCAGAAGTGTCAAAAAATGCCCGCTATATCGTTGCAATTGATCCTTTGGATGGCTCATCCAATATTGATGTAAACGTAGCTGTAGGGACGATCTTTTCGATCTACCGCAGAAAGTCAACAGACGGCAAGGCTACCCTGGAAGATGTTCTCCAGCAGGGTACAGAACAGGTTGCAGCAGGTTATGTGATTTACGGTTCATCAACGATGCTCGTTTATACTACAGGAAAAGGGGTGAACGGTTTTACATTAGATCCGTCGATA
>NZ_JBBJNI010000017.1:40439-40945 GCF_037719425.1 Daejeonella sp.
GATAGGGGAGTTCTGTCTTTCGCATCCGGAGATGAAAATACCTAAAGATGGTACCATCTATTCTATAAACGAAGGTAACTACGTCCATTTTCCTGATGGCGTTAAGAAATTCTTAAAATATTGCCAGATCGAGGATGAGCAGACGTCCCGTCCGTATACTTCCCGATACATCGGCTCCATGGTAGCTGATATTCACCGGAATATGATCAAGGGTGGTATCTTTATCTACCCAACCACGTCCAGCGCACCTAACGGTAAGCTGCGCCTCGTTTACGAGTGCAACCCAATGGCATTCCTTATTGAGCAGGCAGGAGGCCGCGCAACAGACGGCTATAACCGGATCCTTGATCAGGAAGTGACTTCTTTGCATCAGCGTTCAGCTATCTTTATTGGCTCAGAAAATATGGTTTTAAAGGCTGAAGAGCTTATGCGGCAGTATTCGGGGTTAACTCCGGGGGAAAAGGCGGAGGAGAAGCTTGATGCCTTGCGCCGTCGAAGCGTGCCCC
>NZ_JBBJNI010000017.1:40955-41980 GCF_037719425.1 Daejeonella sp.
AGGCGGAGGAGAAGCTGGAGAGGATGGGGGTTGTTGGGGGGATAGACTGATTTATTGAGTTGAGAGGGGAGAGGGGAGAGTTGAGAGTTGGCAAAACGGAAAGGGACAACGGGATAGTTCCGTTTGAATCCTACGGGAAAAACTGCTCCGAAGGGAGTCCCCAGGAAAAAATTAAAGAAAACACTGATTTTTCTCTTAGAGCGTTTTTCTAAACGCTGTATCATTTAAACGCAGAGGACGCGGAGTAGCGCCCAGAGAACCCAAACCAATCATCAATTCGATGTGCACAAATCTCTTCGACCTCTGCGTAAAACTCTGCGCGCTTTGCGGTTAAAAACCTCTTACGAAGTTTAATAGCTAGCCCGAATAAGGATCAATTCCTGAAACTGAAGTATCAAGTCAGAGTCCTAATTTAAGTTCCTCGCTCTCAAAAATCGTATCAATCAGCAACTCCTTCTGTTTCCCGGCATAAACCGCAAGTTCATCGCAACGTTCATTTTCCGGATGGCCGTTATGGCCGCGGATCCAGGTGAATTTGATCTTATGTAATTTATAAACGTCGAGGAAGCGCAGCCAGAGATCTTTGTTCTTCTTGCCTTTAAAGCCTGTTTTAACCCAACCGAAGACCCATTTTTTCTCTACTGAATCAATTACATATTTAGAATCGGAGAAGATCATTACTTCCTGTCCGGGCTTTTTTATGCTTTCCAGCCCTTTGATCACAGCCAGCAGCTCCATGCGGTTATTCGTTGTTTTCCTAAAGCCTTCTGACAGTTCCTTATAGTGCTGGCCGGAGCGAAGTATCGCGCCATAACCTCCTGGACCGGGATTTCCACTGGAAGCACCATCAGTATAAAGCTCGATCATTGTTTATGGGGTGATTTAAAGGGCAATTATAAGGATTTGTTTTTAAGCGTGACGGTAAAATGGCTGAGTAAAAGTTCTTGCAGGTAAATGCCGGTTATAAATAATTTTATTGAAGTAGGCGTTTAGTTGATAATCATTTTATAGGTGAAGGGCGGTTT
>NZ_JBBJNI010000018.1:0-14461 GCF_037719425.1 Daejeonella sp.
TAATCGCCGTGTTCTCCTACTATGACTACGCCATCCACTGCAAGCTCCTTCCCTCCAAGCGTCACCGCTTCAGTTATTGATTTAAATACCGGAATGCCCTTGGCTTTCGCGACCTTCTGGCCGAGAAGGCTTGTATCATGCTGGTGCAGGTAAAGAGATACTACCTCAACACGGGAATCCATGTGAGCGCCCTGCCACCAGTAACCGTCGATCAGCTTGTTTACCAGCCAGTCGGCATGTGATCTCGTCGCACCCCAATAGGTAGCCAGAACCGCGATGCGGGGTTTTGCCTGCTGAGTCCGCGGAAAAGCGGCGGCCACGTTGCCGGTCAAAGCCGTTAACCCGAACACACTGGCCATTGTCAGCATTTCACGCCGGGTGAATGTTAGGTTAGACTCAATAATTTCGTTGCTTGGAAATGAATCTACCGCCCCTGCAGCAAGTTCATCTTTTTTCTTTGACATAAATTATTTCTTGTTTAGGAATGTGTATGCTGGCCCGGTGTTAAATCTTATCCAAAAACTAAATTAAGAATAGTTTCAAGGAATAGGAATGAATATGGGAGGTGGAGTGTAACAAAATGGTTGAAGAAGTGAGTTGTTGGTTGATAGTTGTTAGGATAGACGGACAAAGGGTTGCCAGCTGCGTGTTACCCCATGCTGTCCGGGAGGCAGGTACCTGGCTGGGCGGATCGGAATGACGTGGTTGATGGAAGACTAGAGATTTCTCCGAGCTTCACGTGCCTATTAAAATATGATAATCCCACTAGCTCGTCGAAATACTACCATCTATTAATTTCATTCCATGGATCATTCCTTTCCGGATTCATTTTATCGATCAATGATCCGGAAGCCTCTGTAACTGGTACCCCAGCTTCCACCAATGTGTGCGTCAAATAAGTATGGGATCGAATTCTTTATTTTCACGTCATCATGATCATGATCATGCCCATTACATACAAGTCGCACGTTAGGATACTTTTAATGTCCCTTAATCCACCCTCCATCGACTGCCAATGACTGACCTGTAATATAACTTGCCCGTTCACTTACTAAGAATGCGGCGGCTGCAGCAAACTCTTCGGGTGTTCCGAACCGTTTCATCGGGATGGTATCCTTTACTTCGTTTACCTTTGGATTTTTATGAATTAGATTTTCGAGCCGGTTTGTATTAGTGTATCCCGGCAACAAATTATTTACCGTGATGCCATGACTAGCTACTTCGTTAGACAGGCTTTTTACCAAACCCAATAAACTTGTTCGTACAGCATTTGATGAAATCAGGTTGTCGGCTGGTTGTTTAACGGCAACAGAAGTTATGGTTAAAATACGTCCGAAACCTTTTTCCTTCATACCCGGCAACACCTGTTGAATAATATCAACCGCGCTTAAAAACAATAAATTATAGAGGTGTTTCCAATCATCTAAATTAAATTGTTCAAATGGACCGGTTGCTGGACCACCAGTGTTTGTTACTAAAATTTCAATATTACCAAAAGCTTTAACACTTTGCTCCACAAGGTTTCTTCGTTGGCCTTCATCAGTAATGTCACAAACAAACGATGCGACATTATTTGGCGTAATGCCTTCAATATAGACTTTAGTTGTTTCTAATGCTGCTGCATCAGTACCGCATATAATAACTTTGGCTCCTTCTTTTGCCAATTCAATTGCAACAGCTTTACCCAAGCCTTTGCTTGATGCTAATATTAACGCAACTCTGTTTCGAATTCCTAAATCCATCTTTAAAATTTATATTTCCGTATTTAGTTTTACCAACTACTTTCTCAAATAATTATCTGAGCCATCAATCCAATCTTGGCGGGGTGGCGCAAAAATGTCAATTTCCTTAACCTTACCAATCATTAAGGCTTTGTGCCGGCGATTACCCGGAATAACAATTGATTCTCCAGGCAATATATCAACAGAATTATCTTCATCATCATCAAACCAAAAACGAAGTACGCCTTCCTGCACCTCGGTGATTTGTTCATTGTCGTGTGAATGCCAGGGGACAGTAAACCCATCTTCAAACTCCAACTTAGCAATCATCACTTTTTCTCCATGAATGAGTTGTCTTTTCATTTTTGGATTTACCTGTTCAACAGGGATATCACTCCAATTAATTTTTTGCATAACTATTATGATTTATTGATTTAAGATATCTAATAAACTGGTGTTAACCAATTGTGTTTATCTTCAATTATTCCTGCTCTTAGCCCATTTATTTCGTTATACAACATGTTGCTGATTTCAGCTTCTTTAGTGTTTGGCAAAGTTATACATACATCGCCATGTGTGATTTCTGAGATATGAGAAACCACCGCTGCCGTGCCCGAGCCAAAAGCTTCTTTTAAATTTCCAGCCTGGTATGCTTCTAGAATTTCATCAATATAAATATCTCGTATCTCCACCTTTATATCTTTCTGTTTAAGAATATCGATAAAATAAGTTCTAGTTGTGCCTTTTAAAATCGCGCCGTTAAGTTCTGGTGTTAAAACCGTATCACCGATAACAAAAAACAAATTCATCATCCCTATTTCCTGTATCTTTTTAAAATGAGGGCTTTCAAGCCAGATAACCTGATCGAAACCCTTTTGTCTTGCTAACTGACCAGACTTAAAAGAACCCGCATAATTACCTCCTGTTTTAGCTTCGCCTGTGCCTCCGGGCACTGCCCTTATCAAGGTTTGTTCGGTAACTAATTTTACCGGGGCTGTAAAATAGGGCTGAGCAGGAGCAGCATAAATATAAAATGTGTAGGTACTTGAAGGAACGACCCCTAACGAACTTTCAGTAGCTATCATTGTGGGGCGCAGGTATAACGCACTTTCTTCTGTTTTAGGAATCCAGTTTATTTCTAAACGGGTTATCGCTTTTAGGGCTGACAAAAACAGCTCGTCTGGCACCGCAGGCATACACATACGCTCCGCTGAACAATTAAACCGTTCAATATTTAAATCGGGCCGAAGCAATTTTGGAATGCCATCCGCACCAATGGTTGCCTTCATGCCTTCAAAAATGCATTGGCAATATTGCAGGGCTTTAGATTGGGGGTCGAGCTGTAAACTTTGATAGGGAACAATTCTGAAATCACTCCATTGACCATTGGCATAATCCATAATAAACATATGGTCTGAAGTATACTTGCCGAACGGAATATCGTTGAAGTCTATATCCTTCAGCCTGGAATTCTCTGTTTTGGTGATGTTTATATCCATGTCAGTTCCTTGTTTGTTTTGGCAAATAGAGATTAGAAATTATGTTAGTAGCACTTCAAAATTATTGTTTGCTAATGTAGCTTGTTACAAGCCATCCGTGATTTGAAGTAATTCCATGCGATTACCAAACGGATCAACGAAAGCAAAACGCTCCCAACCCGGTACTTTATGTTGTGGCGAAATCTTAATTCCATTAGCTTCCAGGTGTTTCCTTGCCGATAAAATATCGGTTACCTCCAGAGCTGTATGTCTATCGGTATATCGAGAGGCTTCTTCAACGCCAAGATGAAGCTGGGCGTCACCAATATTGAACCAGTAGCCTGGGGAATCAAAAACATCGTCGGGGCGCTCGATCAGTTCTAAACCAATTATATCCCGGTAAAAATTCCTGGCTTCTTCTAATTTCTCAGGTGCTAAACAAATGTGGAAATGGTTTATACGTTTAAACGTGATGCTCATTTGCTGGGATAAAAAATCATTAATAATCAAAAATAAGGCTTTATCGTTAATTTGTGTATGATGTTTATTGCATATTCCGACGAATCTTTAGATGAGATTACAATTCACGAGAAGGCGACAATACTTAGATTTCCTTAACATTTAATCACACCGGAATTTTGATAAAGCGCTGCTACACGCCGAGAGCGCGCTGGGTAAATATTCGACACTGATAGATTACAATAATCTGAGCATGGCTCTCAACAAACCTATCCCGGGTACCAATGAGGAGATAATCTTTTATAGCTCAGTGATGTCATTTTCATTTGCCAGTCGTGCAATAGTTACTGTCGCAGATTACAACAGCTACCTGATCTACGCAAAACGGACTTCTTCCTAAAAAATGCTTCAGGGACTGGAACTTTAGGGGCACGTATACAGGAAATTTGATGTTTTTTGGAGGATTGGCTGTTGATGAACTGTACCTGATCAAAGCAGAATGCTATGCGCGAAAAGGGAGTACCTCAGCAGCATTGCAGGCGCTAAATACCCTGCTTGAAAAAAGATGGAAGAAAGGAACGTTTCAGTCCCTGACTGCCCAAACGGCTGATGAGGCTTTAGCTTTGATCCTGGGGTTCAGCTGAGTGGGATTGAGCAGAATGAGAGGTAGGAGTTAATACCCGGCATGCTTTCGTGCCGGGTTTATATTGGTAGGCAAGACTATTAAGCTCGCTTGATTTAAGGTACTGTCTTTAAAACTAAATATTTCCCATATTTTCTCTTATTTTTTTGATAAGCTCCCAACTACCTTAAACAAAAGTGTATAATCAATATTCCGGGCTCGAGTTTATTCGTTATTTTTTTGATATTCATGAACTCATCCTATAAAAATATAGTCCATATGAAAGCATTTTTTATTTCTATCATAGCTTTTCGACTTTTGATAAACGGTTGCAAACGCGAAAAATCGGTAACACCAAAGGATGTTGTGTATCTTTCATCCAAATAAAAGCCCCCAAAATGCGGGCTTTTACTTTATGTAATTGGACTACAATTTTGTACATAGAGACAAGAAAAATGTCCTTCCTTCTCCCGGTACAACACCCGGTGCATTGCCAGCGGTTCTCCGGGTATAATAGGCAGCGTCTGTTAAATTGTTAGCCACCATTTTTAAATTGAACTGTTTATTTATTTTATATCCCACGCTAAGATCCATTACCGAATAAGATGGAATTGTACCTGCGCTGCCTGATTTGTTTGCAAGTATTGTATTTGCTGGATCTGAAAAAGCATTGGCTGTAAAAGAATGATTAAAGGAAGCATTGAAGCGCTTTAAAAAATAGTTCAACCCTGAACGGATAATCCATTCCGGTGCGTTTTCAACGTCTTTCCCCTTGAATGTCCCGGCAGTATAATTTGCATGTATATAAGCAAGTGAATTATAGAAAGTAACATAGCCAACACCAGACTTAATTTTCAAAGCCCGTAAAGGGTCCACTTCAAAGAAGCTCTCAAGTCCATAGCTCCTGCTGTCTCCGGCGTTTGTCTTGAATTTATAAGAAGTGGCAACGCCATTAATTAATTTGCTACGGTCAATATCGCCAACCCGATCGTTATATTTTAGAATAAATCCGCTTACATCAAAGGTGAAAAAGGAATTGATTACTCCGCGATAGCCCAGATCCAAATTGAAACCTTTAGCATCTTTTAGTTGAGGGTCTGTTTCATCAACTAAATTGGTGGGGTAAAGGTCACCAAATAAAAACGGACGGAAACTTTGTGAGGCATTTGCATAAATATCAGTATTTGTTGTCAGTTGATATCCGATACCTAAACCGCCCAGCATAACCGTTCTGCTTATGGCATTGTCGGCGTTTAAAGCAGGCGTTACCATGCCTACTGCATTTGACTTGATATTTTCGACCCTAAATCCGGGAGTAACAGTTAGGAGGTTAATTGGGCGAAAAATATTTTCTGCGAAGAACGCATAATTTTTTGTTTCTAAATCCAGGTTTCTGGTTATTGCGTTTTTTCCGAAATAATTGTAATCAGCATCATTTCCAGCACTTCCATTCCCTTGCTGCCTAATGGTTTCTCCAGTGTAATATCTGAGGCCAGTAGCGATTGTTTGGCTGCCGTTAAACAGTTTATAATTGTTTCGGTAACGGATTTCCGTTCCGAAATTGGTATATAAATCTTTAGAAATAGATCGGGCAGTACCTGAGTCTTTAAAATCCTGCCCAGGAGCCCCATTATTACCAATGCTGCTGCGATTACCGGACAAAGCAAACGTTTGGACGGTCAGTTCGGAATTCGAATTGATTTTGTAATCCAGAGTTATGGAGGGTATATTCCAGGCTAAACTAAACCAGTTTCTCGCCCGGAAAGATACTTCCGGATTGGTCAAAAACTGTAAATCGCTTATGCCGCCTGCCTGCTGGATCTTATTATTATATTGGGTTATATTCAAGGTCAGACTCAATTTATCATTAAACTGGTACCCTGCAGAAACATATCCGTTAAGCGTATTATAGTAATTATTCTGTCTCCAGCTATCGCCCCGCCGACCGTTTAGGAAACCAAAATATTTCCATTTTCCAGAACTGCCTCCGGCAGAATTATATGTATTTAAAACCCCATATGTTCCGGCGGTTTGTATTGTTTCTATACTTAATGGTTTGCTGGAGGCATCTTTCATAACAAAATTAACCGCGCCACCAAACTGAGGACCGTATTGTAAGGAAGCGGCACCTCTAATTACTTCAATTTTCTGAACCCCCTCTAAAGCAGGGGTATAGTAGCTTTCTGGGTAGCCAAATGGATCTGCAGAAATATCAATGCCGTTTTGACGGGTATTGAATTCCCATGAACGGTTAGGACTGAGGCCTCTGGCTCCAATATTCATTTGGGTGCCTGTACCATCTCCTTCCCATATTTGCAGGCCGGGTACTTTGGCAAATGTTTGACGGGTATTATTTACCGCCAGATTTGCATCAGTAAGTGTAAGGTTAAGCACTTCATTTTTCTTCCCGGCGTATATAGATGTTCTCTGCACTTCGTCCAAACGGCTTAAACCATAAAAACTACGTTCACTGCCCGAAATCACTATACCCTGTAAGGTAATGGAAGTGTCGCCCTTTAATATCCCCAGGTCTAATTCAGATTTTGACGTTGTAAATGACGACAAGGAAATTTCTGATTTGTTAGGCAAGACGGCAGTCAATGTGTAAGTTCCTGCCTTGTTTAATTTAAGCTTGGATTGCCCGGTATTGTCGGTTTGCGCCTGGGTATTTTGATCAATTTTGATAATGGGATTGCCTAACGCGTTATCCTGATTATCCTTTATAATACCCTTAATGGTTTGAGATATCGCGATGGGAGAAAAGCTAAAAAAGGCTAAAGCAGAAGCCAGGAAGTAGTATGTTCGTGTATTCATGAGTGGTTCTTTGCCTGCAAATATATACTTATTAAGACTAATTAAAAATAAGTTTTAATTTTTTATACTAAAAAGATAAAGATGTGTGGTGATCACGTATTTGTCATTTATCCAGCCTGACCTAATCAATTTAAATCGTGACACGCAAAAATTTCACTTAATTAATAAATTATCAATGATTTAAAAGAACGATTTTTATTTTTACTTGACACTAATTAGTGTATGTTATTAATGTATTTTTAATAAGCCTCTTAAAATTACAAACTCAGTTTAAAGCCATTTAATTGTATTAGAAAATAATGAAAAAACTAATTCAGTATTTAAGAAAAGCGGCAGCGTGTTTTTTTGTCGTGGTATCTGGCAGCAGTCAGATGCTTGTCGCGCAAACGGACAAACCCCTTTATCTTGATTATACGAAACCGATAGAAGCGCGTGTTCGCGATCTAATGTCGAGGATGACTTTGGAGGAAAAAGCGATATTTTTAAATCATGTGGGCCCTGATATTACACGTTTCAATATTAAATCCGACAAATGGAATCAAAGTTTACATGGAGTGGTATGGAATCAAGGCCCGCTTGCTGCACGACAGCGTACTACTATGTTTCCCGTATCTGTTGCTATGGGTGCTACCTGGAATCCAAAACTTATGACTGAGGTTGCTTCGGCTATTTCAGATGAAGCAAGGGCTATTTATAACTGGTGGCATGTAAGTCCGGGTACTTTCCCCGCCGGGGCAATGAAAAAAGGGCTGATATACCGGTCGCCGGTGATTAATGTTCTCCGCAACCCCTATTGGGGTCGCAATGAGGAAGCATACAGTGAAGATCCTTTTCTTACCGGACGCATGGCGGTAGCTCATGTTAAAGGCCTACAGGGAAATGATCCTAAATATTATAAACTCATCTCAACCCTCAAGCATTACGCGGTAAATAATGTGGAATATGGGCGCCAAAGCCTTTCTGCTGCTGTAAGTGAACGCATGCTGCATGAATATTGGCTCCCTCATTTTAAGGATGCTATTGTAGAAGGAGGCGCTTTATCTATTATGGCTTCCTATAATGCCATTAACGGGATACCAAGCAATATCAACAAACTAATGCTTAATGATATTCTGAGAGATCAGTGGGGTTTTAAAGGCTTTGTTGTTTCAGATCTTGGTGGTGTAAAATCAATGGTTAATGAGCATACAAAGGGCCAGATGACCTATGAAGATGCAGTAGCCCAGTCCGTTCTTGCTGGTTGTGATTTTTCAGATGTAGAATTTATGAATTTTCTTCCCTCAGCTGTAAGACAGGGTAAGCTTTCGGAAGATAAATTAGATGAGGCTCTTTATCGCGTCATGCGTTCACGTTTTCTATTGGGTGAATTCGATCCTTTTGATATGGTCCCGTACAGTAAAATCCCCATTTCCGTAATAGGAAGTGAAAAACATCGCCAACTGGCTTTAAAGGCTGCACAGCAGGCTATTGTACTGCTTTCTAATAAGAAAAACACCTTGCCCTTAGATAAAACTGAGATCAAAACTATTGCTGTAATAGGACCTCAGGCTGATGTCTTTACCATAACAGGTTATAGCGGCCTGCCGATGGAAGCTATCACTCCGTTTCAGGGAATCAAAAACCGTATGGTCCCCGGAACTGAAGTGCTTTTCACAAAGGGATCCCCTCCTCCACCGACAACAATAAATCCGAATTCACCTGCAGCAAGTGCGAATGCAACACCTCCCTCAACTTTTGATATTGCAGGGGAGCTTACTAAAGCCGCTGAAATGGCGGAAAGGGCAGATGTGGCAATATTGTATTTAGGTACAACAAGTCAGGTAGAGCGCGAAGGAGCAGATCGTACCTCATTGGGCCTACCCGGAAACCAGGAAGAACTATTTAAAACCGTTATGGCAGCCAACCCTAATACTATCGTAGTTTTAATGAATGCCGGTCCAATAACAATGCCTTATGTTAAGGAAAATGCACCAGCTATTATAGAAGGATGGTGGAATGGTGAGCAAGGAGCAAATGCAATAGCTGATGTGATCTTTGGAAATGCTAATCCAGGAGGCAAACTATACAGTTTATGCATCCGAATCCCAGGTGCCGCCGCAGGATGAGTATGACGTTACTAAAGGGTTTACTTACATGTACATAAATGGAAAGCCACTTTTCCCATTTGGGCATGGTTTAAGCTACACAACTTTTAACTACAGCAAGATAAAAATATCTGATAAGAAAATCACGGCAGATGATAAGATAACCGTAAGTGTAAATGTGAAAAATACAGGTAAAATTGCCGGGGATGAGGTTGTACAATTATATGTACATGATGTTATAGCAAGTGTTAAAAGACCAACTAAAGAGTTGCGTGGATTTGAACGTATAAGTCTGCAACCTGGTGAGACAAAAACAGTAAGCATAACCATTCCCGCCGAGAAACTGGCATTTTACGATGAAAAAACTCATGGCTTTCTTTTGGAGCCCGGCGTTTTTAAACTGTTTGTGGGCAGTTCGTCTGAAGATATCCGATTACAAACAAAATTTGCCGTAGTAAAATAATTGCCAGTTAATAAGATACATATAAATAAGGTCGGACCTTGATTTATATCTCAGAAAGTTAAGTTCCTAATAATCAAACAATATGAAAATATATGATAACATGTGAAAACGATATTACTTTCCGATACAGAAAGTAATCAATGGTCACAGTCAGATACTTAAGAAAATAAATAAGGAAAAGTAAGAAAACAGTAGATTGGCATTTTGCATCCCAATTTTTCAACAAGGCTTTTCGGCAGATCATAAGAAAGCTGAGCATTTCTGAGCCTTAAATAGCTCGCATCATTCAGCCACCAAGAAGAGATCACCGTTTTGTTAGCGACGGGAGCATTTTTGGTCCGCGGGTTTTTTGGCTGAGAGACGGAGAAGCTTCACATAGACATCTCCATTATCATTTACTGCGAGGCGACGGGTAGGTCCAAGAGAATCTGTTACAACAACCATCTCAAAATTGCCGGGCAGAAAAAGTCCTCCATTTTTAGGATCTGCTTTCGGAAGCACTGGTGTTGCTTTGTTAAAGCTGAAGGCGATAAGGGCGCAAAAGATAATTACAAAATAGAGCAGTGCGGCCTTTAATATTATGAAAAAAATCAAGTTTGGTTTTCATCTGATGAATCTTATCGTCTTACAACGTCGTTGCTCGCTATAGCATTTAAATCATAAACAATTCTCCCCGCCCTCATCGTTAGCTCACATTCCAGTTTCTGGGTGCCTGTTTGCTTGTTGCCGCTTACATCCCGGAAGCCAAAAATTCCTTTTCTTACTGATAAAACTGCTATATCTGCTATCGATCCAACTGATAAATTTCCCAGCTCTTCCCGTTTTATTACCTGCGCCGGAGTCCATGTGCTCGCCTTAATAACTTCTTTTAGTTTCATTCCCATAGCAAGGAATATAGAAAGCACGTTCAGCTGGTCTTTCATCGCTCCGTTCACACTGCCTTTATGCAGGTCGGTTCCCATCGTATTCGGATAAAATCCAGCTTTGATAGCTGGCAAAGCCTGTCCGAAGTTGAAACTTCCTCCTCCGAAACCTACGTCGAAAATGATCCCTTTTTTTTGTGCCTGAAGTACAGAAGGCTTAAACTGGCGTGTTTTTAAATCTGTGATCGGGTCAACAACTCCGCGAGTCGACTCAATAAAAGTGTGTGTGTATATATCACCAGGCCGGAGATATTTAGTAAAAAGCTCATCCAGTGAGAATGAAATGCTATTCAGGTCGATCATCAAAGGCATATTTGCCATCTTGCCTGCTTCTACTCCCCGTTGGATAGGAGTCCAATCTGTACCAGTATAATGGGCAACTTTAAATCCAACAACATATTGCTTATTTGCAATAGCTGCCTCAGCTGTAAGTTTTGCATCCATATCGTTCAGGTTTTGCTCATAAGGATCAATACCCCTCATGCCTTCCCCAACAATATTCAGCAATGATAAAACCCGTGTTTGTGAGTTATCAATAATGTTCTTTTTGAACAGTGCAAATGACTTCCACCCTGCGCCCCCGGCATCCACAACGGTAGTAACTCCTGACTTGAAGGTGCTTTGATCAGGAAGCACTGCTGTAGTGCCATTGCTTAGATAGTGGTCAGGCTCAAATCCATAAAAAACGTGGACATGCATATCGATCAGTCCGGGAGTAACCAGCATTCCCCGCGCATTCACAGTTTGAGCAGCCATAGTGGTATCCAGATCCTTTGCAACCCGGGCTATTTTACCATCCTGGATCGCAATATCCATCACCTCGTCAATATTGTTTTTGGCATCAATAACGTGGCCGCCTTTTATGATGACACGATATACCTGGGCCGTTTGCTGAGCATGCACACTTACAACTATACATACCAGAACTAATAGAAAATATATTTTACGGAGCATTTGACTCATCTGTTTATACCATTAAGCAATTTTACCTTACAGAGGCCTTATTCAGTTCTTCTGCCAGCCTGCGGGCTACAATCTTTTCTTCTCCATCCTGCATCATCCAGACTGAAATGATCAATGCATTTTCGACGTATTTTGGCGCCTCAATGGAAGGATTACCATTCCGGAGATTAGCGGTCATGTCGCGGCTTGCGAGCTTGATCAGCGATTGATCCCACGTGATCCTTAAGGTCGGGGTTACATTAGCAATCGGAGGAACAAATATCTCGGCCTTCGCGCCCTTGATCTTATTGACAGCATTTGCAATTACTCCTGCCCTGTCTTCCCACATTTTCCATTCTTTGCCATGATCGAGCTTTATAAATCTATCTAATGCAGCATACATGCCCAGGATCTCTTCTTTATTTACCTTCATGCCCCGCCCGATATTGTTACCTCCGGGTGGCGCACTTAAGCGGGCAGCTGCCAAAAGGTTCTTTTTACCCATCAGGATGCCGGCGCTTTGAGGGCCGCGGATAGCTTTACCGCCCGAAACGCAGACCAGGTCATAACCCATATCATTAAATTTCCAAAGATTTTCAACGGGCGGCACATCGGCAGCGATATCAACCATGGTTGGAATGTTATGCTTTCTAGCGATCGCCAGCCATTCTGCGTGGCCTATCTTCCCCCATGGTGTGGCTTCGTTATAAAACCAGGTCAGCGCGGTTTTCGATGTGATAGCCTTCTCAAGCTCTTCGGCTGTTTCAACCACCACACGAATAATTCCGGTATTGGTTAGCGTGTGGTCATAAGAGCCCATATGTGCTTTTTGCACGATGACCTCATTTTTCTCAAAAGTTGAAACATCAGGCAGCATCGCCACCTTTTTCCGGTCCATGCCCGTAAGGACACCCGCCGTACCTAACACAATCGCCGACCAGCAGCCTGATGTGACCATAGCAGCCTCTGCATGGCACATAGCAGCGATCTTTTCACCCACTTTATCCTGAAGGTCATTGTACAGAACAAACTTTCGTGAGGAGCCGTTAATGGCTGCCATCACTTCATCGCTCATCAGGGATGCCGTATGAGTAGTATACACGCCATAAGCGTTAATGAACGTCCGGAGTCCAAGCTCCTTTACAAGATCTCTTTTAGGAGCGGCAATAGGGGCTGCGCTCAAACTTTGAAAAGGTGTTACCGAACCCACTACAGCGCCCGCAACCGGAGCAACTGATAAATATTTTAGAACATCTCTACGCTTCATATTGAACATTTTTATAAAATCGTATACCTCTACAAAACTATGACCGGCGAAGATGATAAAGTCCCATCGGTTCTAACAAAAAAACTTTCTCAGTCCTGGCTGCAGATTACCAGGTCCTGTCCTTTAGCAACTCCTGCATTTCTGCTTTCGAATAGGGAAGCTTGCCCGGGTTTACGCTGATCCAGCTTTCGAAATCAGCTTCGATCTCGGGCGACCACCGGCTATCGATCTGACCTGATGTATATTTTCCTTCGCGCAGTCTTATTTGCCCGAACTCATCACGGACCAATACCAGCTCCCCTGTTTTAACTATCCGCTCTGCTAAATGCGGAGGAATAAATACCACTCCGACCATATAGCCCAATACCACATCTCCGGGTAAAACCGTAACAGGGCCTATTCGTATTGCTACATTAATTCCCTTTAACATCATGTCAGTTTGGTAAGAAGGATGATCGGCACGAATGAATGAAGTAAAGCCTTTCATTTCCATAAGATCGCGAAGGTCCCTCACGGCACCATTAAAAACCACCCCGTTTCCCGACTTCGCAAGAATAGCTGTTCCCAGATTACTGCCGATAATTGGCCCGTTATCAATTTTTCCATAGGAGTCAGCGACATACACATCCCCCTGGCTTAGCATATTGATAGGCCAGGTAACCATTCCCGGCCCTCGTCCGTCTTTTAAAGCTTTCCTATCTATCTGTTCCATTACCTCGGGGCGCAGCGGCATGTACTGAGCTGTTAAGGCCCTGCCAACAAGAATTTCACCGGACCGAATATTTTTCCAATCCATCGCATACTGGTTATTGTAACCCTCTGCTTTCAGAACTCCCCATGCCTGCTCAAGAGGGATACGACGCATTCGTTTCAGCAGGTCGTCAGATACTTTTGGCCTGCCATCAGCAAAGCGTTCACCTGTCCATTTCGGCGTCGGTTCTATCATTTCCTGACGGGTGAGGACTAGGTCCTGAGCTTGCATAATAAGCGGAAAGAGAACCAGGACGGCAACAAGAAGTTTCTTCATTAAATTCATAAGCTATTTTTTGGCAGTAACCGTGATCTCAATCCTTGATGTGCCTATAAGGGATTTAATGCCCATGATCGAACGTGTAGGGCGGGGCTCATGGAAGTAGGTCCGGTAAACAGTATTCATTCGCTCAAACAGAGTCATATCAGTGAGATACACCTGAACTGATACTACATCAGAATAGTCCATATCAGCCTCTTTCAAAATAACTCCAACTTTGTCAAGTACCGACTTCACTTCAGCTTCAAAATTTTCAGGTACAATACCTGTCTTAGCGTCCTCGCCGCTAAAGCCTGCTATGTAAAGGGTTCCATCAACCAAAATTCCCGGAGTGAATGGCAGCCCCCGGTTATAACCTTCAGGTATTATAATTTTGCGCTCTGATGCAGGTTTGGTTTTAGCTCCAGTACTTTGTTTTTCGGTACAAGCTGATAATGCAAATACTAATGCGGCACTTGCCACGATAAAACGTTTCATATGTGTTTGTTTTAATTTATAGAGTTGAATTAATCAGCCTGCTGTACTTTACACATTCAGCATCCGCTTAGCATTTCCGGACCAGATAAGGTCTCTCCCTGCATTGTCAGCCTCCTCAAATACCGCGACACGAAAAAAGGGTGAGCAATAGTCAACAAAAGGGGTTTCAGTTCCGAAAGCC
>NZ_JBBJNI010000018.1:14471-16426 GCF_037719425.1 Daejeonella sp.
ACCGAAAGTATCAAGCAGGTATTTCATGCTCTCACTGTTCGGGCCTTTTATACTTGCTCCGCTTCCGCGGGATGTATCGAACAAAACATCGGCGTTCTGTAGTATCTTAACAGATTCAGTTGTGGTAGGCTGCTGCGTATCAGTTATCCGCGCCTCCAGGATCATGTACTTCGCATCCGGAATCTCCTTAACCAGGGCAGCGATATCATTGTATGTAAGTGCATTGTCCACATCCAGCCATGAGCGCTCCCGCAGATCGGCCGTTACTTGATTTAGTTTCAATCCGCCTTCTGGTGCTACACTAAGCGATAGAGTTTCCCCCGGCGCAAAATGCTTGTGGATCACTGCTTGCCCAAACTGCTCAAACCAGGTGGACTTCGGCGACTGTGAAACGAACTGGCGTGGTCTTTCCCCGTTAATTGAAAATTCATCCATCAGGATGGTATAGCTCAGCAAGTGACTTACCCGCGGATAAGAGGCTTTCATCACAACAACCTGGATGTGTTTTCCGGCTTTTAGCGCTTTACCCTTGCTTGAAAAGGCGTCAGCAAGAAGATCTACTTCAACCCAGGTATTTGCCTTTGGAGATGTTATGGTATGAGTGTAAAGCGTCCCGTCAAAGATTCCCAGTGATACGTCGATCTTTTCCGGTTTGCGGTCGCTCATCATGAAGACAGCAAACTTCACCCGTGTAGATCCCGTTACATACATGTCAATACGTTTTGTGAAGCCCTGCGCGAGGTCATTTGCATCATTGGGTCTTGTTACCCTGGACAATGCACTTCCTTTGTTCCCATATGCTGGTTCCTTCTTCGTACTGAATGCGGGATCATACCCGGTGTCCTGCTGGTATGGATAGGGTTCCCAGGTATACATCTCACCTGTATCGAAATTGTCGTAGATCCTGTAAGGAACCCGGTCAGTTAAATTTTGTGCACTTACGAAACCCGTAATTATGCTGAACGCGATCAATGGAAGTAAACTTTTTTTTCTCATATTTTATAATTAGCGTACTTTTAAAGTACCAGGGCTACGTTTCCATTTTCTTATTTTGTGCCCGTAGAAGGCGTAGAATACAAGGAATACGGTTCGCGCTTGATTTTTATAGTAAGCTCATGGCGTTGATCTGTATTTGGAAATCTACCTACTACCTTTAGTAAGATTATTGAATCTATATCAAAAAATTCCCCCCCTGCGGTCTTCCTTTCGGAAAGACAACAGGTGTTTTTACTAACTTTGACTTACTTCGTTTAGCACTAAACTTAGCCGACAGAAATTCATGCATATCAATGTCGCCCGACACTATTTCGCCGTTAATTACACCTTTGAAGGTAGTTTGAATTCTATCTCCAGGAACTACCCAGGTACTTTGCATTTTTATCTCATTACCTTCAATAGTTCCATTGATTTCACGTTCCGAAAACTCAGATTTATGAACACCTGAAAAATAATTTCCATCCTGCTGGTCAATAAACAATTGTTGCTTGTCATGGCTGTTATAAAATTGAACATCAAGGTCCCATCGTCCAATCATATTAGCGGAAGGAGCTTTCATCGCTACTACAGATCTCGGAGTCCTTTTCCTGGCAATTACTTCTTTTATCCGGGAAGCGGCTAATTTATCATCTCCCGGCACCATCATGTAAGCAACCAAGCTAATTCCGGTGATGCCCGGTTCGTCCTTATATATGGCAACCCCAACTCTGGGGAATGTATTTCCAAGTTCTTCCGAAACTTCCTGACCTGTAACATAAAGTTCCTCCGGATTCCAGGTTATGAATAAATAAGGAGTTACGTGGTGAATTAATTTTGGATCGGGCATTACGATACGAAAGCTAACCCCTTTTATTGTTGCAGCTTGTTTCCCGATATTTTCCAGCCAGCTGACCCAGGTTTGCATTTCATTTTTATGATCCATTTGAACCCAGGTTTCAACGGCTGCCAGCATTCCGATA
>NZ_JBBJNI010000018.1:16436-17006 GCF_037719425.1 Daejeonella sp.
CCCATGATGAGGGGCAGCCGCCTGCCACGTCGACATCAACAGGTCTTTTTTTCCCAGTAAAAGTCCGCAACTTCCCGGAGCTTTCAGGCCTTTTCCTCCACTAAAGGCAACCATGTCGGCACCACGCGATAAATGCGCATTAGGAAATGTAAGGATATGCGCCGCGGCATCAACAAAAACCGGAACGTTTAATGGTTTGGCAATTTTGGAAATTATTTCAAGTGGCAAAAAGGATTCCTTCTCCGCGTCGATATAGATCATTGCGGTCCTCGGGCCTATTTTCCTTCGGAGATCTTCCTCATCATCAACTGTAATAATTTTAACCCCGGTACTTCTTACCGCGTGATCGTAAACTGTGCGGGAAGCTCTTGGAATTATCACTTCGGTTTTCTCAAAGCCGGTCAGATCAGGCATCCTGAGGAGCTTTTCGGGATTTCCTCCAGATAAACATGCAAATGTGCACAACTTAATTCCAGCCGCAGCACCAGAGGTTACAAGCCCCCACTCCGCCCCAGTCAGCTCGGCCAGACGCTTTCCTACTCCATCTACCAATTCATCCATTTGAACATT
>NZ_JBBJNI010000018.1:17016-27535 GCF_037719425.1 Daejeonella sp.
AGTAGAGACCGCTTCCATCGCAAGCCTTACCTCGGGTCGGGCCACCGAACCTCCCATGATGGTATTAGTCCCTTTGCAATTTACAAAAGGCTCCACCCCAATAGATTTCAAAATTTTGTGGCCTCTTTCTGCCAGTTCAGAATCAGGTGTTTTCGAAACGCCTGATAGAAAAGCAAATCCATTTGTATTTTGAGAAACTTCAGTCTGAATTACTGATGCATTTGCCGCAAAAGGAAGCAAAGTCAGACCCTTTATTATATCTCTGCGTTTCATATTTTTAGATTATTAGGTAAACATTTTTTTTTAACCATACCCGGCTGAATAATAGCAACTCTATTTTATTTCCATTTTTGTTGCTCCACGCCCGTTTAGATCCCATTCAATTTTTCCCGCACGAATGGTTAACTCAGTTTCCAGCTTTTGAGTACCCTTCATTACATATCCATGAGAATCGATATATCCAAAAACTCCCTTTTTAAGATTTAAAACGGCAATATCGGCTTCGGCGCCAAGACTTAAATGGCCAAGCTCCGGCCGCTGGATTATTTGGGCAGGTGCCCATGTCGACTTTAAAATAACATCATAAAGAGACATACCCATATTCAGGAACTTGGACATAATATTATTCATGTCTTTCATACCGGCATTCATATTGCCAATATGCAAATCGGAACTGATTGAATTTGGAAACAGCCCCTGGTTAAGGGAAGGCAAAGCCTGGGAGAATACAAAGCCATTACCGCCGTGACCGACGTCAAATATCACTCCTCTGTTCTGCGAATCTTTTACATATTGCTTAACCTTGCCCTTTTCGTCTACTAAAACCTCTTTGTAGAAAGGTGCTGAGGTAGCCCGCTTACCCGCATGGTACATATGGGTTAAAATATCTCCAGGTCTCAGTTGTTCCATCAGAAGTCTTTGGAGAGAATTTGATGGAGGTAATCCACGCCAATCGATCATAACAGGTCTTTTTGAAAGCTTACCGGCCATAACCGCACTATCAACCGGAATAGATTGCAGTCCATTGTAATGCGCAACCTTAAATCCTACAATATCATCTTTATAATATTCAGCAAATCGGGCTGCCATTACCGGGCTCATATCCGTTGAATCCTGCTCCTTCGCTCCCATTCCATCACCAACTATATTCAAAAAGGCGAGAACGCGTGTTTTAGACTGATCTATAATGTTCTTTTTGAACAATGGGAATGACCTCCAGCCCGAACTCCCTGCGTCTACTACAGTGGTTACTCCCGATCTGAACGTAAAGCCATCCGGAGGAAGCGAATTCGGTCCATCCATATAATGTTGATCTTCGTTCGTTCCTGCAAAAACATGGACGTGAATATCAATGATGCCCGGAGAAATGACCAATCCCCTCACATCAACAACTTTTTTAGCCCTGGCGACAGAAATATCAGGGGCTATCTGGGAAATCTTTCCATTGGTAATACCCACATCCATTTTTGCGTCAATTTTGTTCTTGGGATCAATCAGTTGGCCGCCTTGTAAAAGAAGATCAATTTCTTGTGCGAAGGCTGGGCTATAATATCCGGATAGAACTGTAAATAGCAGCACAGTTGCCACTATAATCTTTCTTAATTTCATATCAGTAATTTTATAAAAATTTAATTTCTATTTCACCATCTGAATTGATCTCCCTCACGAAAGAAGTTATTCAGCGGAGTAGCTATACCATTCAAATCATACACAATTCTTCCACCTTTGATTGTTATTTCACACTCAAATTTTTTATTCCCAGTCATTTTGTATCCTGCTGTTTCATAAAATCCAAACTTCCCTTCTCTCAGGCTGAATACTACCAGATCTGCAATCGCTCCGGGTGAAAGATTACCTAATTCTTCTCTTTTAATTGCTTTAGCTGGGCTCCATGTACTCGCTTTTACCACATCTTTCAAACTCATTCCCATAGTAAGAAACTTGGACATTACATTCATCATATCTTTCATGAAAGAATTTATGCTGCCAATTGAAATATCAGTACTTATCGTGTTGGGTACAAAGCCTGTCTTCATCGCTGGGATTGCATTAGAATACCTGAATGCTGAACCATGCCCTACATCGAAAATTATACCTTTCTTCTGAGCTTCCAAAAAAGATGGCCGTATTTTCATGGTCTGTTGATCAACAATTCTGTCACGTGCATTGATATCTTCGATAATTGTGTACGTATGTGTGTAAATATCGCCCGCTCGCATATGCTTGAAAAATAAATCTTCCAGTGACGCATGCGGATGGTTACGGCCACCGTCCAGCATAATCGGCATATTCGCGAGGTTTCCCGCCTCAACTCCACGGTCTACCGAAGTCCAATCCGGCCCTGTAAAATCGACCTTAAATCCAACTATATCTTTGCTGGACATTGCCAGTTTAGCTGACTCAGATGCAATTTTATCCCCGGTACTTTTTTCAAAAGCACCCCCTTTATATCCATCACCATTGATATTCAGGAACGCCAAAACCCGGGTAACTGATTTATCTATGATTTGCTTTTTAAAGTTAGCAAACGACTCATAGTCTGAATCTCCAGCATCAACTATGGTCGTTACGCCAACCCGTAAAGTATATCCATCAGGCATATTATATCCCAAGCGCGAATGAATATCGATTAAGCCCGGTGAAACATACATCCCGGCAGCATCAACTACCTGGGTTGCCTGATCAGCATTTATACTTTTGGCAATTAATGCTATCTTACCATCATTAATTGCAACATCCAGCACTTCATCAATATTATTCTTGGGATCAATAACATGCCCGCCTTTGATTATGATACCATAGACTTTACTGCTCTGCTGAGCATAAACAGATAAATTCGATACAATGAAAAGCAGGAACAATAATTGTTTTATCTTGATCATTGTTTTGAGTCGATATTATTTAGGTATAAAATTAATTTTCAATTCTCATCATTTCCCGGTTTAGCTCCACCGCTATTTAGAAAGCATTTACACCCGGTACCAGTTTCCATATTAACTCCGATATTTATAAGTGCTTTCATAAGGCATTTTCCAATACATCAAAATGGCTTTATGCCGGACTCACTGTCTCCAAATTGATGCCGTTGATCCTGCATTGGCATAAATACTGAACTCTTATTTATTAATTTTCAATGGAACTGTTCCCCCAGGTAATTTTACAGTCACAGTTTTTAATCCTTCCTCATAAGCCCAGTCGTTAAAAGTCGCTCCGTTAATCTGAACCGAGGACGGCTTACCTGAAACCAAAACCTTAATTGTAAATCCTTTGGCTGATTTAATTTCAGCATCAATGCCTGCAGAAACCAGGGCCATTGTACCTCTGGTGCCTACATCTGTACTCAACGACAAGCCGTTACCAGAGATTGAACTTCCTTCGTAGTAAATTTTCTGGAGAGCCCCGGATTTGTCATAACTGGCAGTAAATCGCTTCGCATCAGTAGTAAAACCTCCGGCTAAGCCATTTTCTGTCCCAATTCTAAAGAAACCCATGTCTGAACCATTAGCATGCATCATTTTAGCACCGATCCATCCCGGAGCCTCCAGTTTCGTAGTTACCGGCGCAGGTCCTTTACTGCCTGCCCCTGATTTCGATTCCGGTAAAATGACTGCAAGGAAATTGACGCGATTGAGATCAGGCTTACTTGCCAGATCAAGAAACGACTCATAGAAAACTTTTCCCACACCTTTATCATAGATTTTTGAGGCATCAATTTCCGGGCTAACTATATCCATGGTCAATTTTGCTGTCGGACGATCAATAATCATTCGACCTTTATCATAACTGATGGTCGTCTGGTAATTTTCACCCGCAGGCGCATGGAATAACCAATCGTAGACATGTCCTTTCGGAGACTTACTTTTTACTTCATCAAACAAGAAGATCGGCCCTGTTTTGGTATAAAGTAAGGTACGTGAATACTTTTCAAGTTTACCTTTATATACGGAACTCAATTCACTTTCCATTCCATCAGCATCTTTTCCATTGAATAAATGCAAAACTCTCGGCCAGTCACGTAAAGCTTTAATTCCATTATCATAATGACCAGGTGCCTGGCTTTCGGGGTCATGATCAACAAGCATCACATTATGTGCATTAGCCTGAACGTGATAACTTAAGTATTCAAGATTCGCATAATAGCCCAACGGGCCGTAAGAAGGATCAGTAAGCAGCGTTTCACCATTTTTCATAATCTGGAAACTTCCCTGATCATAATGATAGTGGTTCGAATTCGGACCAACGCGGGTACTTAACACCATTGACGCATCATCCCATCCGGAACGCATAACCATACCTTGTGCAGTAAAAAACTTAGATGAAGGCAATGTTTCTCTAGAAACCGGAGTAATATCATCTCTATACCATAAATAACTCAGATAACCTCCCTTCCCGGATTCCCAGAATGGTTTTACATAACTATAGAGCAATGGATTTTTTGTCCGGTTTACCAACCACCAGGCATGAATCTGTCCGCCAACATCAACTTTTGATCCTCTTGCCCCAGCACCATCACCATAATCCTGCATTAAACCATCAGAATAGCTGGCTTGAATGAGGTATTTGTAAAAGTTCTGAAAATTGGTTGTGGTAGAATAATCTACTCCAAAATTTCGCTCCAAAGCGGGCAATAATTCACCCATATCTCTGCTTGCCATGTTCATATAGCCACTTTTTGGTTCCCCATAACTTCCATCTTCATAATAAGTCCGGTCGATAAAGGTTTTCGTTTTGGTCAGAATTCCTGAAATATATGGCTCCAAGTAAGGATTGGATGGATCATCTCCATAAATAGCTGTAGCGGCCAAACCCATACCGCCTGCCAAAACTGCAATGTGATTGGTTTGGTTCGATGGCATACGATTCATTTCAACCATATCCCGATGAAACATTTTTAAACCCTTGTCCATAATGGCAGTCCGCACAAATGCACGTTCTGATTCAGAAAGCAAGTCATACAGCATATCATAACCGTAGGCAACAGGTTTAATAGTGTATCCTACAGGATAATAGGTCCAAAACTTACGCTCCAACATCCAGTCTGCATTCCACTTTTTAAATGAACAGAGTTTTAACAATGCTTTTTTAGCCTGCTCACCCGCTGCCCGATCACCTTTAAATGCATATTGGAAACTACCTTCCTCAATCACATTACCAAGAGTAGAGTTAGGGTTATTCCATAAGGCATATGAGTTAAATCCAACTGCAGTTTTAGAATGAGGGCCACCAACAAGGTTTTCGGCAGTTAAATCTCTTCCTTCATTAATTTCGTCGACATTCACTTTCATGAATTCTGTATGACTCAAAGCATTCTCAAGAATACGATTTGCTACCGGAGATTTTTCATTTGCTAGACGATTCTTAAGTTCATCAGCAGAGAAATATAGTCTTGGGTGGCCATTGACCTGTTTTCCCGGCATCAGGAAACGTAAAGTCCCGCTTAATTCTCCCCCTTGTTCATCTATCCCTTTTAATCTGATCTCCCATTGACCCCTGGCGTCTTTTTCAGCAAGTTTATATATTGCAGAATTCGCCCATTCATTCCCACTGCGACTGAATGATATATTATCCTTAACAATTTTCCCCTGGCTGTCAACTAAAGTACCCACTACTTGCTTCAGACTTAATTTTCCTTCAGGTGCCACTTTCACACTTATATTATCGCCAAAGAAAAAATGCTTATTCAAAATAGAAATATCGAACATATCCAGATTGGTAGAGCTGGGGGAAGTAGCGATAAATTGTCTGTCGCGCTCACCATTAATACGGAAATCATCCATCAGAATGGTATAGGTGTACAGATAATTTACTATTGGGTAAGTTCCTTTCAGAGTAATTACCTGAATATGCTCCTTAGCCCCAAGAGAAGTACCATTCAGTTTAAACGCCGAGATCGGCAGATCAAGCTCTAACCAGGTATTTGCCCTTGGATTATCAATCTTATGGAAGTAACGTTTGCCTTCGAAAGTACCAAGAGAAAGTTCTAGCGATTCGGCGTTACGGTCTCCCTGAAAATATACGGCAGCTTTTACCCGGCTATCTGATACCGTATACAGATTCAGTCGCCTTGTAAATCCCTGATATAGATCATTGACATCATGGGCTTTAAACGGACGGGCAAGAGCATACTTGCTATCCTTGTAGGTTGGCGACTTTACTGCATAATACAGCGCGTCAAAGCCTATATCCTGAGCATAAGGATAGGTTTCCCAGCCGAAAAGCTCACCAGTTTCAAAATCATTGAATAAGGTATAAGGGATCCGGCTAAGTGGTTTTTGCGCATAGGCCAGATTGACAATTAGGCCTACTGCTACAGCGGAAAGGATAAATTTTTTATTCATATTTTCTTTTTATGAGGTTGTTTTATTATTCTATTATTAAGTTGTCCATTGGATTATCCGTTAAACAAGCCATTGGGTATCCTATACTCAGATATTTAACATCCGTTCTGCATTTCTGATCTTATTCCTCTATTCCAAATTATCTAAATACCAAAATTCCAAAATATTGTGGAAGATGAAACTGCGGTTTAGGATTATGGACTATGGACCAAGTGAGATAATGCGGATTGGTACTTTTACTTGATGTTTTATAAAAATTAGCTTTCCATTTAACTCCCTTTTGCGGTTGAGTAAAATTTCCATATTTACCGAGCAGAGACAAGGGCATCTTAAACTCGAGGAACCAGGTTACTGGTTCACTAATTTCCTGATCTAGTCTCTTTGGCAGTGTATGCGCAACTTCCACAATACTAAAATCTACTTCTTTTACATTGATTCTCTTCCCGTCGATTTGATAAGCCATTAGTGCCGTACCGCCCGCATTTAACTCGATATTAAAATATCTCAGGGGCCACTCCTTGTCAGGCGAGAAAAAGAATTCTACACAAGCATCGCTGGATACCGAACTATTGAACTTAGTATTCTGGATCCTGACATGACGGTCTTCAACTTTATAAATCAGGTAAAGGTTTTCCTTATCATACATCATCTTTGCATTGACCACAGGCTCGAACAGCGGAATTCCACCCATAAAATTGCGTATCGGGATTTCCTTAACTTTCTTCCACTGAGCCTTATCCCAATTTGCATCAACTTTTAATGTTCCTTTTAACTTCCTAACCTTGTATACCGCCGGTTTTTCAGATGAGTTTGCTATCGGAAGCATGTAGAACAAGATGAAAAACAGCAGAGCGGATATTTCCTTCATAAAGGGTTTTAATTTATTTTAATTCATTGTAGCATAGTAATGCAATACCCTATCTGATTCTAAAAAGCGCCTATCAGTAATCTATAAGTTTTTTATTTATTAAACCCTGAAAATTGAAAAATCAGATAAGAGAGGAATTAAATCCCTCCCGTATCTGATTCTGATATTATAACAGATTATGGCTTTTTATCCCACCAAAGTTTGGTACTGTTTTTATCAGGACCACCCAATAAAGAAACTGCAGCAGTTACAGCAGTTGCGTTGGTTGAGTATTCTGTTGTGGTAAACGTAAGTCTCTTCATAGTTCCTGTAACCGGAACATCTGGATTTAAAGAGTTAATGATTGGGTATCCTTTTGGATATCCTGTTCGTCTTCTCTCAGTCCATGACTCCCAGCCATCAGGATAAATGGCTATCCATTTTTGAGTGATGATTTGCTCTAACCTTCTTTCGAAGCTGCCTGTAGCCGCATAAAGAACAGGAATGTCAGACGCGGGTGGTGTGTTATAAGCATCAGCAATAGCAACCGGTGTTTTTGAACTGGTAATATAAGCATCAATTGCAGCTGTCGAAGCAGAAGTACGTTCAGTTAAAGATGTTCTGATACCCGTATTGTACATATCCTGTGCAGTACCGCCCATGTTCCAACCTCTAAGTGCACCTTCAGCTCTAAGGAAATAAACTTCAGCTGTAGTTAGTACCCTGTTCGGAGTAGTCGTACCTGATCTTCCGATGGAAAGCCATTTTGTACCTACAAATGAGTTCTCATTATTAAGTACTGCTGATTTAGCTTGGGCCGGAAGACCATTTCTGAAGCCTTTATAACCACCACCAACAGCTGCAGGAGCAAAATACTCACCCACACGAGGATCCTGAAATCCATTTAATATACTAGCCGAAGTAGCACTCATACGGAACTCATTAATATAAGTAATCCGTGAAAGTAGGTTAATTGAGTTTGCTGTAGATATTAAGAATGCTCCTTCAGCATTTGTTGTAAATACACCTGCAGCAATTGCTTTTTCAGCTTCTGCTTTGGCCAATGCAGGGTCAACATAAGCCAGGCGGATAGCTAATCTTAAGCGTAAAGAGTTCGCAAACTTTAACCATTTATCTGCACTACCTGCATAAATCTGATCGTGTGCTACAAATGCAGATCCACCTGGATTTGCTTTTAAAACAACACTGGCCTCGTCCAGAACCTTAAAGAAGTTTTTATAAACAGCTTCCTGAGAATCATAAGCTGTACTTGTTTTCTTGTTTCCGAATTCAGAATAAATGATCGGACCGAAGTAATCTGTCATACGGTGATAGATTTCTACTTTCCAAACTTTAGCTATTGCATTGGCAACTCCATCAGTATTTTTCAATACCAAATCCAACTGTACTGCAGGAGAGGAGTAGAAATTACTCCAGTTACTTGCAGTCCATGAACCAACATCCTGATACTGATCAGAGTTAAAGTTAGCATGAGTGGTTGCAAAATACTGCGAATATATATCTCCGTAAAGATTTTGAGCAACCTGAAATACCTGTGCATGAAGTCCAAAGTATTGAGACTGTGCAAAGGCCTGACCTAACAGATTTTGATCAATCTTACTTTCTGTAATTAAATGTTTTGGAACATTAAGATCGTCAAACTTATCTGTACAAGCTATTGGACCTGCCAACAATATTGATGTAAATATACCAGTCAAAGACTTGGCATAGTTAGTTTTAAATTTATTTATAATCATAACAATGTGTTTAATAAAAATGGTCAGCTATTAAAAATCAATTTTAAGATTTAATCCGTAGGATCTGGTTGTTGGTGGAGCAAATGATTGGAAACCATCCGAATCATTACCTACCGGCAGTAAAATCAGGATCCAAAGTTTTCGATGCTCTGTATAAGAAAAATAGATTTCTGCCTACAAGAGAAAGCTTCACTGCAGATACTGGTAATTTACCAAATACTGTTTTCGGTATATTGTATCCTAATACGAATTCTCTCAGTCTTGTGTTGGTTGCATCTGAACTGAACGCCTCGCCTACCGGTGCATTTCTGCCGCCAATACCCTGCCAGAATGCTTGCGCAGTAACTGGAGTAGTATTTGGAGTTCCATCTGCTCTAACCGCAACTTCGTTTTTGAACACATCACGTCCGAAAACCAAAGTGCCATCTCTGCCGATAGCAGTTTCTTCCAGAAGACCTGAACCTGCTAGAATAGCATCAGTTAAAGAACCTACAACTCCACCTTGTTTGTGAGAGATAGTGAATGAAGCACTAAGTCTTTTGAAAGAAAGTGAACTGGAGATACCGCCAGTCCAATCCGGATTAATATCCCCAATAAGAACAGATTTAGCTGCAGTATAGGTAGGCAAACCATTTGCGCCAACTACTACTCTTCCTTGCGAATCTCTAATAAATCCTCTTGAGTACAGCCTACCGTACGGCTGCCCTTGTTCAACTACGAAATCACGGAAAAATGAATCACCACCTACTACAAGTCTTGGACGCTCATCAGAAAGCTTCAACACTTTGTTCTTGTTCATAGCATAATTGAAATTCAAATCCCAATTGAAGTTTGTGGTTTTAACAGGAGTACTTGAAATAACTGCTTCGAACCCCTTATTCTGAACATCTCCACCATTGATAAATGCAAGACTAGCTCCAGACCCTACAGGAAGAGCGATTGTAAATAATTGATCTTTCGTGTTTGTTTTATATAAAGTAAAGTCAAATCCTAATCGATTATTTAAGAAACGTGCATCTAAACCAAACTCAGTTGAAACCGTTGTCTCAGCATGAAGATCTGCATTAGGTAATGTTCCGCTAAGCGCCAAGAAACCTAAGTTACCACCTGCACTGAATACAGCAGTACGTTCTAACTGGTAAGGACTTGGACTGTTACCTACCTGTGCCCATGTACCTCTGATTTTAGCAAATGTAATTGCTGAAGGAAGAGTCATGAGATCAGAAAGTACAACACCTAAACCAAGAGATGGATAGAAGTATGAACGATTAGCAGATGGAAGTGTAGAACTCCAGTCGTTCCGCCCGGTTATATCTAAATAGATTGCATTTTTAAATCCGATAGTTGCAGAAGAATACAATGATTGTGTTTCATAGTTACTACCCGGGAAATAAGTTGCAGTTGGTAATGTCGTGTTAGTTAATGCAAAGAAGTTTGGAACAAGCATGGCAGTACCAGTACTAGCTGTCATCGTGTTATTTCTATAACTTCTGATACTTGCACCAAGGTTGAAGTTAACATTCCAGTCTTTAGCTACCTCTTTATCATAAGTTGCCAATAAGTCACCATTTACCTGA
>NZ_JBBJNI010000018.1:27545-41943 GCF_037719425.1 Daejeonella sp.
CTGATTACCACTACTCTCACCCACTTGAAATCTTCCGGCAGGATCCCTGTAAGTACCAAAATATGACTTTTCAGTATCTACAAAGTTATCACCATCGAATGATCCACGTGCCATTACTTTGATTGCATCAGAGAATTTGTATGCAAGAGATGTCATTGCGATGATTCTGCTTCCGGTATTGTTTTTCAAATTCCTCTCCATAGCCCAGTAAGGATTGGATCCAACTGTTGTTCCTGGCAACCAGTAATCCTGACGGGTATATCCCTGGGCGTCTACAAACTCAAAATTTGATACCATTGAAGTTTGAATGTTAGCGGGCATTGTCAAAATCTGCCTGTTTGGATTGAAACTACTTTCACCTTCAGCGAGCTGATTATTCAGTGTCTGACGCATGTAGTCTAACTTGCTATCAAGTGTTAATTTTGAAGATAGTTTATTGGTCATCCTTAAGGCGATGTTGTGTCTTTGCAACTGATTATTCGGGATGATACCCGAAGCATCTGTTAACGTGTAAGAAAATACAGTTTGTGTTTTCTCACCCCCTATACTGGCAATTAAATTAGAAGCAAGGTTACCACCAATGTGATACAGATCCTTTCGGGCATCCGGCTGATTTGTAAATGCATAAGTCTGTCCAGCATTAGCCGGATTGATAGACCATGTAGCCACACTTTGTCCCTCCATTTTCGGACCCCAGGAATCCTCAGAACTTTTAATGTACACACCACCTGAACCCTGGCCGTAAATGCTCTGGTAAGGCGTTGAATCAACCGCCTCATTTAACATGTATGTATTGTTAAATGACACATTAACTTTTCCAGCGACGCCTTGTTTAGTTTCAATAACGATTGCACCATTTTGTCCCTGACTACCATAAAGAGCTGCAGAGTTCGGGCCTTTCAGCACGTTAATTGAAGCAATGTTATCAGAGTTCAGGTTATCAGGGAAACCTCTAACAGGCACACCATCGATTACATATAAAACCTGATTGTCAGAACTAATTGAACGGTTACCACGAAGAACCACACGAGATGCAGAACCAACACCTGTACCTGAAGAGTTAATTGATAAACCAGCTACTTTTCCTTGTAGGGAATTAATCACGTTTGGTTCACGTGCTTGAGTAAGCTCTTCTGTTTTTACCTGTTGAGTACTGTAAGTCAATGATTTTGACTCTCTGCTGATACCTAATGCAGTTACAACAACTTCACTTAGTGATGCAGTCGCTGTTTCTAAAACAACAGTTAAAGAAGTTTGGTTACTTACACTTACTTCTTTAGTTACATAACCAATATAAGTGAAAACTAATACCGCATTCTCGTCAACGTTTAATGAAAATCTCCCGTCCATATCTGTTGAAGCTCCAGCCGTTGTACCTTTTACTTTAACACTTACACCTGGAAGTGTCTCACCCCTGGCATCTTTTACCTGACCTCGGACAATAATATCCATTAACTTAGAAGCCGGATTACCTGTTATTTTATTTACATTAACATCGTCTTCACTTTTTAGATTATTGACTATCATTATTCTGTTATCTACCTGTTTAAAATCAAGGGAAGTATTGGATAACAATTTTTTCAAAATATCAGCGACCGACATCCTTTCTTCAGATATCTCCAGTTTTTTGATATCCTTCACGTCTGCAAAACGATACATAAATTGAAAAGTAGTTTGCTTCTCGATTGCCTGGCTCTTGACAGGCGGAGCTGAGAACAACTGAATTGAGGTAGTTAAAACAATAACAAATGCTAATCTGAGCTGCATAATTATAACTACTAATTTATTCAAATTTAGCCTTAAATAAGAGGCAAAATGTGGTTGTTGGTGATTTTCAGTATGTAGTGTAAAAATATTCATTGTTTTACATTGTTTTAAAAGTTATCAATATGGCTTCTATTTTTAGAATACAGAATTTAAAACACAAATTGATGCGCGATGGTAGTCGAACATCCGTTCTTTCTCTGATAACGCTGTTTATGCAGGATTTCAGAGGGTTTTTCTATGGTGCCAGATCGAAATTCATAATCTTGGTTCTTGTTTTAGATAGTTATATAATAGCATTTCACAACCGTCACTCATTTTGAATCCAAAGTAATAACAGCTTTTTCAAGATCATATTTATATACGGCTTCGTTAAACTCGGATATACTTTTCAAAATTTCTTCAAGTGTTTCACCTTTCCTCACAACTGTAGTAAAACGTTTGGATCCAATTCTATCATCTGAAATTTTTATCTTAACCTCATACCTGCTTTCCAAAAGTTTTGCGTCCTCAGCAACAGTTACATCACTTAATAGCAGATACTGTTCTTTCCATTCCAGATATTCAGGACGATTTACCACCTTTTAAATGATGTTTTTACTATTTTTATCATATGTAAAAAAACCGATTAAAACATGAAAATACACTGCTTTGAAAATGATGATTAAGTTACGTTTACGTACCCGAAATTCCAAAACATTTTAAATTTATTTTTAACATTCTTTGGGGACGAATCGGATCTCTCCAAAATACAGGGAAAAATGTAAGCGAGAAGGGCTAATATCCAAAATAAAAAACTAATTTGATTCCATGAATAAACATGGTCTACTAGAATACTTCTACCCCTTAATTATTTGCATAATTCTCTTCTCTTTTATAAACAGTTGTAAGTCAGGTACAGAAAAATTGCCGCCCTCTGATTCAGATAATGGCGGACTGATCCTGCCCGGCGGATTCGAGGCTCTTGTGGTGGTTGATAGCATTGGGGGCGGTTCTGTTGTTGCCCTGCAAATAAGCCAGCTTGCGAAATCCAATGCACCTCAGGCAGCTCCTGTCGAAATTAAAGGCGCTCCAAAAAGCACACAGCTGGGTCGCCCGAACAACCAACCCATAGGAACCTATGTTGGAGCCAGGCATATCGCAGTAAATAAAAATGGAGATGTCTACGTCAAACTAAGATCTCCAACGACTGACGGTTTTGGTAATGCCGCCCTGAGGGATGTGAATGGAGATGGCAAGGCCGATACTGTAAAGATCTGGGGCAAGTATGAGAACCGCAACAGAGGGACGGCCATGCAAATACATAATGGCTATCTCTACTTTAGTTCAGAGCTAATGGTCTTTCGCAATAAGCTAAAAGTAGGACAACTGGTTCCCGACAGTAAGATGGATACAGTGGTGATCGATACCTTGCCTTATCATGAACACATGGCAAAAGCACTGGCATTTGATGGAAAAGGCAATATGTTTGTATCATGGGGTATGGGAACAAATTCTTGCCAGGTTGAGAACAGGAAGCCGGGATCTCCGGGGATGAATCCATGTCCATATTTGCTTGATCACGGCGGGATCTGGATGTTTGATGAGGATAAATTGCAGCAAAAGCAGAGCGACGGAACAAGATATGCAACTGGAATGAGAAGTATCGTAGGCATGACCTGGGATAAAAGCACTGAATCCCTTTATGCAGTGCACCATGGCCGGGATGATCTGCGCTTACTTTGGCCTGAGTATTATAGCCCATGGAAAGCTACCATGCTCCCATCAGATGAACTTTTTAAGGTAACTAAAGGATTTGATGGAGGCTTTCCTTATTATTATTATGATCAGATGCTGGGAAAGAAAATTATGAGTCCCGAATATGGAGGGGATGGTAAAAAGGAAGGGGACGGAGCAAAGCTCCCGAAACCCCTGATGGGTTTCCCTGGACATTTTGCTCCGAATGATATTTTATTTTATAAAGGCGACCAGTTCCCCGCCCGTTACAAAGAGGGGGCGTTTGTATCTCTGCATGGGTCTACCAATCGTATCCCATACCCTCAGGTTGGCAATGTTGTTGTCTTTGTTCCTATGAAGAACGGAGTGGTGACTGGTCCCTGGGAAGTATTTGCTGATGGATTTGCGAGAAAAGATACACTTGTGGTAGCCAATGACGCCAACTATAGGCCTATGGGTTTAGCAGAAGGGCCGGATGGGTCGTTGTACGTAGGAGAAACTCAAAAGGGGAAGATTTGGAGAATTATGTACAAGGGCGACAAGAAATCCTTCGGCACAAAAGAACTTGCTGAATTGGAAAAACGCAAGACATTATCCCATCTTAAAACTCCGGATGAAATGGCTGATAATCTTGACAGAAAAGGCAAACCAGCTCATGCTGAACTGCTATACAATATCTATTGCAGAAACTGCCATCAAGGCGATGGAAATGGCGACGGAAGCCGCTTCCCCCCTCTTGCGGGATCTGAATGGGTAAACAGCGACAAAACCGTGCTCATCAATGTTGTTCTGAATGGGATGACCGGCGCAATTCAGGTAAAAGGCCAAAATTACAACGATACCATGCCTTCACACGCATCTTTCCTCACAGATAAGGAAATTTCGCAGATTTTAACTTATGTCAGGAGGAGTTTTGGTAATAAATCTGGTCCGGTGAGTGAAAAGGAAGTAGCTGAAGTTCGGAAAATGATGAGTAGTAAGTAAGTAATGACAACAGGCAGGGAGTTCCATGTCAGTAGGTCGCTCTGCCACCCGAAAGGTAGGAAGGTGAACCCGGTGGTAAAGCTGCACTCAGGCGAAACGATAAAAGCTGCTATTGAGGCTGCTTCTTCAAGTGAGCCGCAACGCTTCATGGGTATTTTATCTGTCATGTATTTTACGGTTTCAGCAGGTAGCGCTTCGACCATGGCAGTTTGAATAACCGCAGGAGCTAAAGCATTGATAGTGATACCCGTCTCTGCATATTCCTTACCCTGTACTTTTGTCATCCCGATACTTTACCCCATACTCCTCCAATGAAGACGAGAAAGGATGTAAATCTGGGTGAAATTCTCGGCTTGGATGCGCTGGCACTTTTAAGAAAACCATCCTTTGCAATCTTTATAGTATGTATGTTCTTGATCTGTATTCCCCTGTACTTTTACATCGTGAACATGAATTTATATGTGACGGAACTGGGATGGCAATTTAGTACAGCTAAAATGTCGTTAGCACAGGTTTCGGATGTAGCCTTCCTCATTCTTCTTCATTAATGCTCAGCAGGCTTGATTATAAAAAGAACATCTTCATAGGTATTTTAGCCTCGGCAATCCGGTATTTCCTGTTTGCAGGAAGCGTAGATTCAGTATCCATGCAAACGTTCATGGTGTCTAGCGCAATTCTGCTTCATGGTATTTGTTATGACTTCCTCTTTATAGCCGGCCAGTTTTATGTTGACGATGAGGCCAATGAACGGATGCGTTGCGCAGCTCAATGGCTAATCGCTTTTATCCTGTGGGCGTGGGCGCCTTTGTCGGCACTCACCTTGCCGGTACTTCCAGGCGGCTAATGCCTTCGCTGAGCCGATCGGCACGATGACTCACAACTGGTATAATATATGGATCTACCCGGCATGGGGATCTGTTGCTGTACTGGTGATTTTCGTCATCTTCTTCCGCGAACCAAAAAAGGGAATTAAAGCGAATATCATAAACAATTTAGATTTTAACAAGCATACCTGACGGACAGCTAGTATTAATAATTGGTTATTGTTGAACTGATCAAATAGCTAGTTATCTAATAAGTTAACTGTTTTTTTAAGTTCTTAGTTTCCTTTTATAAAGTAATCATTTTCCGATACAGAAAGTAATCCATGCTATCAGTCAGACACTTAAGAAAATAAATAAGAATAAGTCATAAATATTTGTCCAACATTGACCGGTATTAAACCTCTATAAGTCTTTCTCACTATTCTAACTCTTGACTACTTTGGTTGAAGATATTCAAATGATGATATATTCGCTGTTCCGATACAAAAATTAATACTTTCTGAATTTCAATCACTTGCCGAAATTAAGCGAATATTTTTTGGTAATCATGTCTACTATCAAGCAGGCTTCAGCTCATATAAGTAACTATCCGTTAATCAAATACAGATCTGCACTTATGACAATAACACCTCTGCAGGGATATTCAATTCACGATGGAACAACTTGGCCAGTTCCAAAGTAAGCGGTTTCTTTCCACTTAAAATAGAAGATATATACCCCTTACTTCCAACCTTGCCAACCAAATCCTTATTTCTTAAACCAGCATCCTTCATTTTTATTTTAATGGCTTCAATAGGATCTGGCATTGGAACAGAATAGTTCACATCCTCATATTGTTTAATCAATAACAGAGCAACCTGCACCATCTCACCTTCCCGTTTGTCTGGACTTATTTTTTTATCAAACATTACGTCCACCCAATTCAAATATTCCTGATATTGTTTCTTGTTTTTAATAACTTTCAGTACCATATTACCTTCGTTTAAAGATGACGCCCTCAACATCCGTCTTATCATATTCATTGTGTGTTCCGAACCATTTTATTTGGATAGCCTTGTATTCAAAAACAATCCTTACTACCAATCTGAATTTATTTCCCATAATGTTAAACACCACCCTATCATCACCAACCAGACTGGCATTTCCATAAACTTTCTTTAATTCATTAAAATTTTTGAAATCAGCTTTTTCAAGTTCATGATACCATTCTAAAAGTGCGGTACGTGCCAACGGGTATTGCCTGACATACTCCAACAAGGTCTTTCTTGCTATGATATTAAACACAATACAAATATAATAAAATGTTTTCTATTGGAAAACATTTCTTTCGACTAAATATCCACAGCAGGATTTAATGTTAGTTATATATAGTTGGTCAAATCGTTAAACAATATGTAATTAGTCCAACAAAACCAGGTCATTAGCTTCTAAAAGCAATCATTTTTATTTTCCGATACAGAATTTGCTGAATATCGTTTCCAACAAGTCATCTGTCGTCACTTGCCCGGTAATCTCTCCCAGGTAATGCAGCGCCTGTTTGATATCCACTGCAAGAAAATCAGAGGTAATGGGGTTACCTATATTCTCTAACACGCTGTTCAACGAAGCTTCAGTTTTTTGAAGGGCTTCGAGGTGGCGAATGTTGGAGATTAGCACATCGTCGGTGTTGATGGAGTGAAGGTTTACTTTTTGGAGGATGGCCTCTTTTAGAGTGTCGACTCCCGTGTTGGATTTGGCGGAAATGTATAAAGGAGCTGAAAGCTGAAAGCTGAAATCCGAAAGCGGCTGATCGGAGATTTGAGGCCTCTTGTCTGCGGCATTAGCCGATAGATCAGGCGTCTCGCTACTTGACACTTGATACCTGATACCTGATACTTTTGAGAGTTGAGAATTGAGAGTTGAGAGTTGAGAATAGAAACCGTCGGTGACGAGATCGCTTTTGTTGACAACTAATATGAATGGGATATCCAGGTCCCTTAAATACTCAATCTGCGTTATAATCTCCTCTATTTCCTGCTCCGGATCAATGACGTAGATGATAAGCTTAGCTAAGCCTATTTTCTCATGAGTACGCTCAACTCCTTTTGCTTCAATAATATCTACCGTATCCCGGATGCCGGCGGTGTCGATGAAGCGGAAGTTGATGCCACCTATGATGATCTCGTCTTCCACGGTATCGCGGGTTGTGCCGGCGATCTCAGAGACGATAGCGCGCTCTTCGTTCAAGAGAGCGTTGAGCAATGTGGATTTCCCAACATTAGGCTTTCCTGCAATAACAACCGGAACGCCGTTTTTCATCACATTGCCTTGTTCGAATGATTGGATCAGGCGGTGTAATATGCAGTTGATCTGGAAAATAAGTGCCTTAAGATCCTCACGGTTGGCGAATTCCACGTCTTCTTCGCCAAAGTCAAGCTCAAGCTCAATCATAGAAGCGAAATGAATCAACTGGTCGCGGAGGTGCTGTAATTCAGTAGAAAAACCACCCCGCATCTGCTGCATGGCAACCTGGTGAGATGCCTGTGAATTGGATGCGATCAGATCAGCAACAGCTTCAGCCTGGGAAAGGTCGAGCTGGCCGTTTAAGAATGCGCGCAAAGTAAACTCACCCGGATTTGCAGGCCTTGCTCCTTTACGGATCAGGAGCTTAATAATACTTTCAATAATATATGCAGAACCGTGTGTTGAGATCTCAACGACGTTTTCTTTAGTGTATGATTTTGGGCCGATGAAAATGGAAGATAGTACTTCATCTAGGATCAGTGCCCCATCACGGATAGTTCCAAAATGAATAGTGTGAGTCTTTTGGATGCTCAGGTCCTTACCGTTAAATACTTCGTTAACCAATGATATCGCATCCGGGCCGGAGAGGCGGATCATACCGATGGCTCCAATGCCGGAGGGAGTGGCGAGGGCGATAATGGTGTCAGAGTTGTATAAGGGCGGTGTCGACATTAACTTTTGTTATCGTACAAATATCGGGATATTTTAATACTAAACGCTTAATTTAACCGCAAAGTAAGATTTAGGGCAAACCCTATGTTGCATCTGGAAAGAACGGGCAAGACGCCTACTTTAACGCAGAGGGCGCAGAGTGTTTCGCAGAGATCGCAGAGAAAGAATCAAATCGAACGACCTCAACAAGCACTTTGTGAAAAGCTAGCGCTCTCTGCGCTTATACTCTGCGTCCTCTCCGCGCCTGCCTGCCGGCAGGCAGGGTTAAACTTCGGTGGGTACGTATCCAGTGGTTCTATAGTAAGTCCGTTTTCCCCTTTCACTTTTCAGTTTCCTTTTCTAACTTGCCCCTCACAACCAAAAATTATATTCACTAAAAACTACAGAAAATGAAACGCAACGCAACAGCCGTTTGGCTTGGATCCGGAAAAGACGGAAAAGGAAATTTAACTTCTCAAAGCGGTACTTTAAGCAAAACCCAATATTCTTACAAATCACGGTTTGAAGAAGGCACAGGAACCAACCCAGAAGAGCTGATCGCTGCGGCTCATGCCGGATGCTTTACAATGAAGATTGCTTTCATTGTCGACGCCGCTGGATTTACTGCAGAAGAACTAACCACAAAGTGTGATATTACTTTGGGTGACGGCGCAATCACCAACTCTCATTTAACTCTTACAGCAAAAATCCCGGGCATTTCTCAGGAGCAATTTGATGCTGTGGTTAAAGAGGCTGAAGCGAATTGCCTAATAAGCAAGTTGCTGAACACAGAGATAACGGTAGAAGCTTCGTTAAACTAGTTGTTGGTTGGTGGTTGTCAGTTGTTAGACTAATCGGAGAGGCGGTCGGAATCTTCTAAAGCACCTCAAAAAGTCAAAAGAACAACTACCCTATCCCTCCAGCCCAACAACGAACAACTAACAACTGAATAATAATCAATGAATACGAAAAACCTCCTCTCAGCAGCCCTGTTACTAGGGTCCCTATCCGCCTCTGCTCAACGCCCTAACGAAGCTAAATTCGATGCCCTACTGAGTGCGCAAAGCATTGGCAATACAATAAAGGAGCTGTCTGCGAAACCGCATTTCGTGAGCTCGCCAGGAAGTAAGGAGGTCGCGGAAAATATTCTGGCAAAGTTTAAGAGCTATGGCTGGGATGCTTCGATTGTGACCTACCAGGTTTTGTTCCCGTTTCCAAAAGTTCGCTTGCTGGAAATGACCGGCCCGCGGAAATTCACGGCGTTGTTAAAGGAGCCATCGCTAAAGGAGGACGGGACATCCGCTCAGGAAGGTCAGCTGCCGACTTCAAATGCATGGAGTGCCGATGGCGATGTCAGCGCTGAACTGGTTTTCGTGAACTTCGGTCTGCCGGAGGATTATGAAACCTTAGAGGCAATGGGAGTTGAAGTCAAGGGGAAAATTGTTATCGCCCGTTATGGACGGTCATGGCGCGGTATTAAACCTAAGATAGCGCAGGAGCATGGAGCTATCGGCTGTATCATCTATTCTGATCCCAAGGAAGATGGCTTTTATCAGGGAGATGTTTATCCGAAAGGAGCTTTTAAAAATGAGTTTGGGGTGCAGCGCGGGTCGGTTATGGATATGGTTATCTATCCGGGTGATCCGTTAACTCCGGGTGTTGGCGCTACAGCGAATGCCAAACGTCTGGAACGCACCAGCGCTCCTAACCTTCTAAAAATACCTGTAATACCAATCAGCTACCATGATGCCCAGCCCTTACTCGCCGCGTTAGGCGGACCGGTAGCACCGGAAGCATGGCGTGGTGCATTGCCTATTACCTATCACATTGGACCTGGGAAAGCAAATGTCAGATTGAAAATTGAATCTGAGTGGAAGCTGGTTCCTGCTTATAATGTGATCGCTAAAATTAAAGGATCTGTTTATCCGGATCAGTGGATCGTCAGGGGAAATCACCACGATGCCTGGGTAAACGGGGCGAATGATCCGATCAGCGGGATTGCTTCGATGATGGAAGAAGCCAAGGCTATCGGCGGCATGGTAAAGAATGGATATAAACCCAAACGCACCCTTGTCTTTGCAGCATGGGATGCAGAAGAACCTGGTCTTATTGGCTCTACAGAATGGGTAGAAGATCATCAAGAAGAATTAAAGCAAAAGGCCGTTGTTTACATTAATACCGATGGAAACGGGCGCGGCTTCTTTGGGGCCGGCGGATCGCATGGTCTGGAAACTTTGATCGATGAGATTGCTAAGGATGTTAAAGATCCGCAGACTAATGTCAGCCTTTACGATCGCCTGAAGGCCCGCCAGATTACAACTGCAGGCACCGACAAGACGAAGAAAGATAATATGTCAAAGAAGACCTTGACGCTGGGCGCTCTGGGTTCTGGTTCAGATTATTCGGCATTCCTGCAGCATGCCGGCATCCCTTCATTAAATATTGGCTTTGGCGGTGAAGATGAGGGCGGATCTTACCACTCTATTTATGACTCGTATGACCATTACAGCCGCTTTGGTGATCCCGGTTTTAAATACGGTGTAGCCCTGGCTCAAACTATCGGGCGTACTGTTCTCCGTATGGCAGATGCCGAGGTTCTGCCTTTTGAGTTCAAGAATCTCCATAAAACGGTGTCAACTTATGTGACCGAGCTACAAACTCTCACCGATCAAATGCGTGAATCGACAATGATACAAAACGAAGCAATTAAAGGAAATAACTATAAGCTTGCTGCTGATCCAAATAATTTCTTCAAAGAGCCGGTTACCAAAGAGGAAGTTCCTTTTATCGATTTCTCCCCTCTTCAGAATGCATTACGCTCACTGGAACTATCTACTACGAAGCTTTCTGAAACTGTTTCGAAACTACCCGCAGGTTCAGATCAGTCTGCGTTAAATAAGAAGCTATACCAGGCAGAGCAAATGCTGCTTACAGCTACAGGCTTGCCTCGCCGGGGATGGTATAAGCATACACTATACGCACCGGGATTTTACACAGGCTATGGGGTTAAAACAATTCCCGGGGTTCGTGAAGCCATTGAGCAACGGAACTGGAAAGAGGCCCAAGAGCAGATTGGTGTTGTAGCAGGGAGTATTATGAAACTATCAGGATATTTGAGCGGGGTTAGCCACTAGAACGGACCTTCGATAGCAGTATTCAGTATTCAGTAATCGGTGGGTCCCACAATTGATTGACGTGGACCTTTAAATAGAAAGTACCTATTACTGATCACCGATTGCCTTTTACTGAATACTGATTACCGAAACACCGATCACTGATCCCCCTTTTTACTCACCTTCCCTTTCAATCTCCCCGACTTCTTCAAACTCTCATTCAATATCCATTCAATCTGCCCGTTCGTACTCCTGAACTCATCTGCCGCCCACTTTTCAATGGCTTTCATGGTATCTGAGTCTATGCGTAAGGCAAATGGCTTTTTCTCGCTCATTCTTATTGATGCAATGTTCCTGTATTCACAACTGGCTGGGTGTCTTTATCTCCGCAAAGAACAACAAGCAAATTGCTTACCATAGCTGCTTTCTTTTCTTCGTCCAGCACAATGATGTCTTTTTCGGAGAGCAAAGCTAATGCACTTTCAACCATACCCACAGCTCCCTCGACAATTTTATGACGAGCTGCAACAATTGCTGACGCCTGCTGTCTTCTAAGCATCGAGTGTGCAATTTCCGGAGCGTAAGCGAGGTAGGCGATGCGCGATTCAATTACATCTATCCCGGCAATTTGCATCCGCTCTACGATCTCTTGTTCCAGAGCCTGGTTGACATCATCGAAATTTGTACTCAGTGCGATAACAGCACTGTCGTCTCCAAAATGGTCGTACGGATAGCTCCCGGCAAGCTTACGAACCGCCGAATCAGTTTGTACCCTTACAAAATGCTCATAGTTATCCACTTCAAAAGAGGCCTTAAAGGTGTCTTTTACCTTCCATACCAGAATCACACTGATCAGGATCGGGTTACCCAGCTTGTCGTTTACCTTGATCTTCTCACTTTCGAAATTTCGTGCCCTTAATGAAATATTGAGCTTTTTGAAAAACGGGTTAACCCAGAACAAACCATTCTGGTTTAGTGTGCCTTTGTAGTCTCCGAAGAGAAGCAACACTTTGGCATTGTTCGGACTAACAATAGTCATGCCTGATGCAAGAAAGATAACCAGCACAAGAAGCACCACCGTCGACTCCTCATTATCTGTTTGGTAAAGCCCTATAGCCGCGATCATTATAAACAAGAGCAGCAGCATAAATGCGTACCCGCTAAATGGTGTGATGGTTTTTTCGTTTTTCATAATTATTTAGTTTGATATTAAAATGATATCAAATATAATATTAATTTATGAAGTACCAAATGCTTTTTCAGCGGATGTTTTAGAGCCAAACATTAGTATGAGTGGAGAAATGATTTCGCGCCCAGTGTCCCCAGCGGGGGTAGCGGGTGGATCTGCTTGCCGTTATTAGTACACTTTTCCCGTAGGGACTCCTTCGGAGCAACTCTCTAACCGCAATATCATTAAAGCTGCTTCACCGCCACATTCAACGTCATCACCGCCTTTTCATAAAGCCTGGGATCACCATTCGGCGCTTTGCGCAGGATCTCGCGGCACTCAAACAGGAATTTACCAGCAAACCCGCGGTCGTGTTTGACTATCTCGACACAGTTGTCAATAATGTCGGCATACTTGATAGTTTGTGAGTCTTTACTTGTTTTGGCTATTCTTGCTACTTCAAGCTCTTTTCTTTGGCGCCTGTTCAGATGGGGAAAGTCTGGTTTAACGTAAACATCGGTAAGTTCCTCAACAAATCTTAAGGTTTTCCTGACTTCGCTGGCAACCATAATATGTTCAAGAAATGCTTCAATATCCTCACTTTTGACCGGAGTATCTTCCAGCACGTCATGCAAAAGGGCTGCCGCAAGCATGGAAATATCTGTCGTATACTCAGTAAGTATTTTCATGACCCGCACCGGGTGCACGATATATCGCTCAGGGGTATATTTACGTGTCTGATCACCATGAGCTTGATCCGCAAACTCAGTAACCTGATCCAGAACGTTCTGAATATGAGCCGGCAAACTTATCATACGGTATACAAGGAAAAAAAAGGCAAAAAGTTTTTGCTTCGCTTCGCTCGCAATGACAAATGAGTTTCTTATAGTATTAGTCCCAGGCTAAATAACAGGAATGTGCTATTTGAGCGCAGCTAAGCGAGTAATCGCCAACCCACTAACTGTGTCATTGCGAGCGTAGCGAAGCAAACGCCACATAACTCCCCCCAGATCTCATCCCCAGCTTCCCTCCGCCAGCAGCGATAACGACATATTGTTTCCCATTTATAGAATAAACAGCTGGAGTAGCAAAGCCTGCAGCTGGCAATTGACCCTCCCACAGCAGTTTGCCGTTAGTCTTGTCGAAAGCTCTGATCTTTTCATCCTGGGTACCCGCGACGAACACGATCCCTCCTTTTGTCACCACCGGTCCGCCATAGATCTCTGTCCCGCTGTTCGGAATGCCTTGTTTTTTAAGCGCTTCGAATTCGCCCAGAGGCACTTTCCACAAGAGCTTGCCGGTATTTAAGTTTATGGCGTTCAGTGTTCCCCATGGCGGTTTAATACCAGGGAAGCCGTCCTTATCGTAAAAGCGATGATAGCCACTCATGGAATAAAGGGGCGTAATATCACGTTCAGGGCTCGGGGCTGCTCCTGCGCGAAGGGGCAATGCTTCCTTATCCTCCAGGTCAAGCAGGAAAGTAATTAAAGGAGCCTTTTCACCTTCAACTATCTGCCTGAACGCTGGCATCATATTTCTGCCGTTATCCAGGATCTGGCGCAGCTGCTGTTCATCATATCTCTTGTTTAATCCCAAAAGTGACGGAAATGCTTTGCCATCGCCTTTCAGGTCTGGGCCGTGGCAGCTGACACAATACTTCGCATAAACGCTCTTACCAACTTCCTTGAATGTTTTGCCGCCGATCTTATTTAACGCCGGGTTTGGGATCATTTGGGTCCACCAGGGCAGCTCGCTTGTGCTGATGTACATGATCTGTGTTGCCGGGTCGACAGCCGATCCGCCCCACTCTCCTCCTCCGTCAAAGCCGGGGAAAACAATGCCGCCCTGGAAACTTGGCGGAATAAACTCCCTGCCGCTCTTGTATTTTGAAAACT
>NZ_JBBJNI010000158.1:0-9584 GCF_037719425.1 Daejeonella sp.
CAACCGCAATTTTTATTCAGAATATCGTCGATCATGTAATTGTTGATAATAATTACAAGTTTCTAAACCTGATGGCCTTCGGAATGATCCTGGTGCTTTTACTGCGTGTGGGCATCGATGTGCTAAAAAATGTTTTCATTTTACGGACAGGCCAGCTAATAGATACCCGACTAATACTTGGTTATTACAAGCACTTGTTAAAGTTGCCTCAGCAATTTTTTGATACGATGCGTGTGGGAGAGATCACTTCGAGGGTTAGCGATGCAGTTAAAATTCGTCTTTTCATTAACGACATATCAATAAACCTTATCGTGAGCATTTCTATGCTGATTTCTTCATTAGCATTAATGTTTACTTACTATTGGAAGCTGGCTCTCGCGATGTTACTTACTGTGCCAGTCTATTCCCTCATCTATTTTATTACAAACATGCTCAACAAACGAGCACAGCGCAAATTAATGGAAGACAGTGCTGAATTAGAATCGCAGCTCTTAGAAAGCCTGAATGCAATCGGAACAATAAAGCGATTCTCTCTGGAGCAATATTCAAATGATAAAACTGAGTCGAGGTTTATTGTACTTCTAAAGACAATATATAGATCCGGCATGAACTCACTATTCTCGGGAGCTTCTACAGAGTTTACCTCGCAATTGTTCGTGATCATATTGTTATGGGTTGGTTCTGGTTATGTACTAAACCGGCAAATAAGCCCGGGTGAATTATTATCTTTTTATACCCTTATCGCATACTTCACCGGGCCAATCACATCCCTTATCGGAATGAATAAGGTGGTCCAGGATGCGCTTATTGCGTCAGATAGGTTGTTTGAGGTCATGGACCTCGAGCGGGAGACAGAAACAAATGAAAATCAAATTAAACTGACTCCTCAGAATATTGGTAACATCCGGTTCAGCCGTCTGTCATTTCGATATGGTACCGGTGTCGATGTGTTTTCTAATCTTGATTTGGACATACCCTTGAAAAGGATGACTGCTATCGTCGGTGAGAGTGGCTGTGGGAAATCCTCGCTGGTATCGCTTCTGCAAAACATTTATCCGTTTTACTCGGGAAATATTTATTTCGGGGTAAATTCAATTAAGTATGTCACCAATACGTCTCTACGGGAAATTGTAGCCGTGGTTCCGCAGGTAACTGATCTGTTTTCCGGCAGTATCCTAAGTAACATTACCATTGGAAGGGAGGAGATTGATATGCAGAAAGTTTTAAAAATCTGTATTCAATTGGGTATCATCGATTTTATCGACAAACTTTCTGATGGATTTCAGACGAACATTGGTGAGAACGGTGTAGCTTTATCTGGCGGCTTCAGACAACGTATCGCGATAGCAAGGGCACTCTATAGAGACCCAGAGATCCTGATACTCGACGAAGCAACTTCCTCACTTGATCCCTTGTCCGAAAATCACGTTCTTGATACAATAGCTAATTTCTTAGAAAAGGGAAAAACGGTAATTGTCATCGCTCACCGGCTAAGCACAATTCAAAGAGCTGATAAGATCATAGTGTTTAAAAACGGTCGTGTCGAAGAAGAAGGAACACACTCTGAACTAATCGCCAGAAGATCTGAATATTATTCCCTCTGGACTAAGCACCTGCCCCGGGATATAGACTTTCCTGCTTATGAAATTGCTTGAACAAATTGAGAGAATAAACCGGCTGCATGAGTTGATAAAGTATCGCAGAACAGGTACCCCCGGGGAGCTGGCTAAGCGACTTAAATTATCCACGTCCATGGTATATAAGGTAATGGAGGAGTTGAGGCTCAAAGACGCACCAATTGAATATTCCAAGCAACTCGGAACCTATTATTACTCCCAACCATATCTGATGAATATCAATCTTGAATTTCGGCTGCTGGAAGACGAAGAGAATTTAACTGAGACGATTCTCTAACTCACAGTCCTGCAAATAGATTGCCGTAAACTAAGTACGTTAGTACACTTATCAGCCAGATCACTCAATTCTAATTTTTTTACACTGAGCGTTAGTTACTTTGATAATCGCGACAAATGCTGAACAGCAAAAGGCAGAAACCGAAAAGCCTTAAAAGAGTAGGTGATTATTTCAATTTATGAAGCAATGAAAACATTAAAAAACATCCACGGCTTAACTGAACTGAAGGTAAGTGAACAAACTAAAATAAGTGGCGGCGAAAGCCTCTGGTATCATCTGGGTTATGCATTGGGCAATGGGTATAGATTTATTTCGGACGCCCTTTCTAACTAATCTGACCTTCCTGGTGCGTCTGTGTACCTTAGTAATGGGAGTATTTCATATACTCCCATTTTAAAAAATCTCTCTAGAACAAAGAACTTTTGTCTTTTTTCCCCTCTTCCTTAATGATTACAAAAACATCTTCGTTCTCTTTCTTCATCAAATATTTCTCCCGGGCAAATTTTTCAAGCTTGCTACGGTCAGTCGTGAGCTCGGTAAGGTCTTTAACAGTTTTTCCCGATTCTATAGTATAGAATTCCTTTTCGGCTTCTAACTTAGTGAGCTGCTGGCGATATTCGTATTGCGACATCAGGTCATTCCGGTCGAAGAAGAGCATCCATGTAAGGAAAGCTATTCCAGCAATCAGGTATTTATTCTTTATTAGGTTGAAAGCCCGTGTCATAGAAACAAATATAAGTTAAAAAGATATAGGGGGGCATACTCAGGAATTTTTGCCTGCATGTAATTATCAACTTGTTAACATATGCAACTATCCCTAAAATAATATCGTCTACATTTAAACTCAAATCTAAAACTACGTATGAAAAAATTATCTACCTTTTGTTTCTTATTGCTAATAGTTCTAACCTCGATGGCCCAACGCCGGAAAACCGTGTTCCTGGAAGTTTTGGGTAACGGGCTGAAAGCATCGGGCAATTTTGACCTTCGTTTAAAGCCGGATCAGAACGATGGGCTTGGGTTACGTGCCGGAGTAGGCGGCGGCAGTTTTTCCGGATATGATGATCAGGGAAATTCAGCGTCCATTGGTATAATAACCTTTCCCTTGGCTGTTAATTACCTTGTAGGAAAAAAGCGTTCATCTTTCGAAAGCGGGATCGGCATAACACCAATGTATGTCACTGCTTCCGGCACAGTAAATGATAATATTTTTTCGGGAAGCGGGTTAACTGTTACGGGGTTTTTAAACGCTGGATACAGGTATCAACCGTTAAATAATGGATTAATGTTGCACCTAAAGTGGACACCGGCTTTTAATTCTTCAGGATTTTCACCGCAATGGTTTGGTTTAGGCATAGGATACAGCTTTAAATAGAAAAGGCAGGATCAAATCCCGCCTTTTCTATTTCTATTTGCAATTCCCCATTGCCTTTTTACTTTTTTAAATACTTAAAATCTTTCCCAATAAAACGGGCATTAACACCCAGCTCTTCTTCAATACGAAGCAATTGATTGTATTTTGCTATCCTGTCTGAACGGGATGCTGACCCTGTCTTAATTTGTCCGCAGTTTAAAGCAACAGCAAGATCGGCAATGGTGTAATCTTCTGTTTCGCCCGAACGGTGGCTCATTACTGAGGTGTAACCGTTGTTCTGAGCAAGGCTAACTGCATTGATGGTTTCGGTAAGCGAACCGATCTGGTTAACTTTTACCAGGATTGAATTTGCTGTATGCGTGTCTATACCCTGTTGTAAACGTTTTACATTGGTAACAAAAAGATCATCACCTACCAGCTGTACTTTCGAACCGATTTTGTCGGTCAATAGTTTCCAGCCCGCCCAGTCATCTTCAGCCATACCATCTTCAATGGAAATGATGGGATATTTTGAGGCCAATTTAACCAGGTAATCCACTTGTTCAGTGCTCGTAAGAATCGCACCTTTTTCGCCTTCAAATTTGGTGTAATCGTATTTGCCATCTTTATAGAATTCGGAAGCAGCACAGTCAAAGGCAAGGTAAATATCTTTCCCTGCCTTATAGCCTGCCTTTTCAATGGCTTGTAATATCGTTTCAATACCGTCCTCTGTTCCTTCAAATTTTGGTGCGAAACCACCTTCATCACCTACAGCAGTTGATAAGCCCCTGTCGTGAAGGATTTTTTTAAGCGTATGGAATACTTCTGTTCCCCAGCGTAAGGCTTCGGAGAAAGAAGAAGCGCCTGCCGGCATGATCATAAACTCCTGAAATGCAATAGGTGCATCAGAGTGTGAACCGCCGTTGATGATGTTCATCATCGGGATGGGTAAAGTATTCGCATTAACGCCACCAATATAGCGGTAAAGAGGCTGGCGGCTTTCCTGTGCAGCAGCTTTTGCCACAGCCAGGGAAACGCCTAAAATAGCGTTAGCACCAAGATTTCCCTTATTTTCTGTGCCGTCTAATTTTATTAATAAGCTGTCGATGCTGTTTTGCTCAAAAACATCAATGCCATTTAACTCAGGGGCTATCTTATCATTTACGTTAGCAACTGCCGTTAAAACACCTTTACCTAAATACACTGACTTGTCATCATCCCGAAGTTCAACAGCCTCGTGTATACCTGTAGAAGCGCCTGATGGCACTGCCGCGCGGCCTATAATTCCGTTTTCTGTAATTACATCTACTTCTATAGTTGGATTTCCACGGGAATCCAGAATTTGTCTTGCGTGTACGTCGATAATTAAACTCATGATTGTTTTTTAATGTGTAAGAATATTCAGCCTTAGTGTGCAGAGGACACTAATGTATTGTTATTTCAAAATTACTATTTTTTCTTCAATTAGAAACGAAGCTTTAAGCATATGGCTCAAAGCTTAAGGCTTAAGCATCCCGACGAAATCATCGAAGAGATAACGTGAATCATGCGGGCCTGGTGAAGATTCCGGATGGTATTGTACCGAGAAAGCTTTTTTGCCTTTCACCCTTATTCCCTCAATAGACTGGTCGTTCAGGTTTATATGGGTAATTTCAACTTTATCTGATTTGCGGACCTCATCCTGGATAACACCGAAACCATGGTTTTGAGAAGTTACCTCGCAATGGTTGATGATCACATTCTTAACCGGGTGGTTTAAACCGCGATGGCCATTAAACATTTTCATCGTGCCGACATCATTGGCCAGCGCTAAAAGCTGATGTCCAAGGCATATCCCGAAAAGAGGTTTATCTGCTGCCAGGATCTCTTTAACGGTATCAATAGCATAAGGCATAGCAGCCGGGTCGCCGGGACCATTAGAGATGAAATATCCGTCCGGCTGAAATTTCTCCATTTCAGCAAAAGTTGTTTTCGCTGGGAATACTTTTGCAAAAACGCCTCTGGTATCAAAGCTTCTGAGAATATTTTTCTTAACGCCAAGGTCCAGTACAGCTACCTTATGTGCTGCATTTGGATCTCCATATTCGTAAGCTTCTTTGGTAGAAACTTGTGAAGAAAGCTCCAGCCCGTCCATAGACGGAACGGCAGCAAGCTTTTCTTTTAATTTTTCTATATCAAGTATCTCCGAAGAGATGATCGCATTCATTGCGCCTTTATCCCGGATGTGTCTGACAAGTGAACGCGTGTCGACGTCTGAAATACCGACGATATTCTCATCCTGGAAATAATCCTGGATAGAAGTATCCGACATTTTGCGGCTGTAAGCAATATTGAAATTCTTACAAACCAGCCCCGCGATCTTGATATCTCCTGATTCGATCTCTTCATCATGGATGCCATAATTTCCAATATGGGCATTTGTGGTAACCATGATCTGTCCGAAATACGAAGGATCTGTGAAGATCTCCTGGTATCCGGTCATACCCGTGTTAAAACAGATCTCACCAGTAGTGGTACCAATTTTTCCTGCGGCTTTTCCATGGTAAACGGTTCCGTCTTCCAAGAGCAATACTGCAGGTAATTTGATGTAACTATTCATTGATTTTATTTGAAGAATTGAGAAAATAGGCGAAATAAAAGACCAGTTCGGATGAATTCTGGCAGTCTGGAAGGAAGTTTATTACTTCTTTTATCACAAAGGACAAAAGTAGTTATTTATAACTAATACTGAAAGTAAATTTGAGAATTAGCAAATTTGAAAATAAGTAAATTACGAGCGTCTCCACGCAGGGTGGTGCATCGGCAATTTGCTATTTTACTCATTCACTAATTTTCTAATTTATGGTAACTTTGATCAGAATTTACTAAATACAGGCAAATGTCAGTTCATAACGAGGTCAAACGTATCACCACAAACACTATTCTTGGGATGAAGCAAAGAGGCGAGAAGATCGCTATGCTTACATCCTACGACTACTCTATGGCTACCATAGTCGACACGGGTGGAGTCGACGTTATACTGGTGGGAGATTCTGCATCAAACGTTATGGCGGGCCATGAAACGACATTGCCCATTACACTGGATCAGATGATCTATCATGCCGCATCTGTAGTGAGAGCTGTTAAAAGGGCATTGGTAGTTGTTGATCTGCCCTTCGGTTCATACCAGGGTAATTCTAAAGAGGCGTTAAATTCAGCGATCCGGATCATGAAGGAATCGGGTGCACACGCGGTTAAGCTGGAAGGCGGAATAGAAGTGCGTGAGTCGATAGACAGAATCATTACGGCCGGAATACCGGTAATGGGACACCTGGGCCTTACACCGCAATCCATTTATAAGTTTGGTACTTATACAGTAAGAGCAAAGGAACAGGCAGAAGCAGAGAAGTTAAAAACTGATATACTCGTCTTACAGGAGGCTGGCTGCTTCTCAGTAGTGCTTGAAAAGATCCCCGCTAAGCTGGCCGATGAGGTTACTAAAAGTGTTAAAATCCCCACGATTGGTATTGGAGCCGGTCCCCATTGTGATGGGCAGGTTCTTGTTGTTCATGATATGCTTGGCCTTAATAATGGTTTTAAGCCAAGGTTCTTGAGACAATACCTGAACCTGTTCGATCAGATCAACGGGGCTGTCGGCAGCTATGTTAAAGATGTGAAGTCAGGGTCATTTCCTAATGAGTCGGAACAATATTGAGCTAGTAGTCTGGTATGAATAATCCTGATTATAAAAAACCGAAGTTTCCTGCCCAGGTTGCTGATATAACCGATAAGGATATTCTATTTGAGGATAACCATCTGATCGCGGTGAATAAGCGCGCCGGAGATATCGTTCAGGTGGATGATACGGGCGACGAATCCCTTGACGAAAAGGTGAAGAGATACATAGCTACGAAATATAATAAACCAAACGGCGCATTTCTGGGAGTAGTGCATCGCCTGGACCGCCCCGTTAGCGGCGTGATACTGTTCGCCAAGACAAGCAAGGCCCTCGACCGGATCAACAAGATGTTCAAAAGCCGGGATATGCATAAAACGTATTGGGCAGTTGTAAGGAACCGGCCAGCCGTCGAAGAGGGAAACCTGGTGCACTGGCTGGTAAAGAATCCGCAAAAGAACGTCACTAAGGCTTACGATAAAGAAATCCCGGGCAGCCAGCGTGCTGAACTCAATTACAAGCTTATTGGCGAATTAGGCGGTTATTATCTAATAGAAATTGACCCTATAACCGGCCGTCCGCACCAGATCCGCGTGCAGCTTTCGACCTTGAATTGCCCCATAGTTGGGGATAATAAATACGGCTATCCGCGGGGAAGCCTAAAGAAAAGTATCTGTCTGCATGCCCGACGTCTTCAATTCGAACACCCAGTAAAACTGGAACCGGTTAATATTTTTGCACCGTTACCGCAGGACGGTTTCTGGGAGAGGTTTGAGGCGTTGGGATAAATTTGGAAAGTTATAACGAATTTCTAAATAGTTGGATCGTAAATTTAGTTGCAAGTGTTATTTATGATTTGGAGAAGATCGTTGATGATTGTATTGAGCAAATGATTGCTATTTAAGAAATCTAACGGTTTAAATTTGAGCGTTGCCCCGTTGTGCGGGGCCCGCGCTATCCATTTCAATCTTTTTTGCCAGGCAAAAAAGGATTTTCATTCCTATCGCTAACGCCACTAAACGCTGTGAATCCGGAATGTAATTTTCGTTCTTACGTTGGCGCAGCGTTTAGATGCGTTAGGGGGTGAAGTGAAAATCATTTTGGGGCTTGCCTCAAAATATTGAAGCGGAACACCCGGGCCCCGCACAACGGGGCAACGCCAAGAAACTATAAAAACGATATGTTGTTATTCGGCTAATCAAAAAACCCCTATTCCTCAAACCCCGTGTCGACACTTAACTGCTCCCATTCATTCAGCTCCCGTTCCAGAAGATTGATTTTCTTCCGGATTACATCGATCGCGATCTTGCCCAGCGCGAGCCTCAGCGGAGGTTTTTCACTATTCACAACTGTAATGATAGCTTTGGCGGCTTTAACCGGATCTCCCGGTTGCTTGCCGCTGATGCCGTTAATAGCGCGGATCCTTTTACCGGCTGTAGAATCGTAGTCAGGGATAACCCTTGCAGATCTGACAGACGAAGACCCTGCCCAATCTGTTCTGAACGGTCCGGGTTCGACCAGAGTGACACTGATGTTCAAGTCCTTTGTTTCCAGATAGAGAGCTTCAGTAAAACCTTCCAGTGCAAATTTACTGGCATTGTAAAGTCCGAGGCCTGGATTGGAGCTTAAACCAGCAATTGACGAAACCTGAAGGATATGTCCTGACCGCTGGCTTCTCATAATGGGCAGAACAGCCTGGGTGACCGCCAGAACCCCAAAGAAATTGGTTTCCATCTGCTCTCGTGCCTCACTCATGCTTACCTCTTCAGCAGCTCCAAATAATCCGTAACCAGCATTATTCACCAGCACATCAATCCTTCCAAACTGATCAAGGATATGCGTAAGAACCGGTCCGATCTGATCATGCTTATTTACGTCCAGTTGGATTCCGAACGTTTTGCCGTGAATAAGATCAGTAAATTCTTCTGCTTGCCCTGGTTTTCTCAGGGTGCCGAAAACTATATTGCCATTTTGAGCTGCCTCAAGCGCCAGTGCCCGTCCTAAACCACCTGAGACGCCCGTAATTAGCCATATTCTGGAAGATGTTATCATTCGGGCAATTTACCAATAATATAAGAATGAATGGATTTTTGATTGTTTTATCCTTCAGGAGGTCCGGCGTTGTACATATAGAAAGCCCGCGTGAAGCAGGATAGTAAATAAACTTTTATCTGCCGATCTGAATTGATACTGTTAGTTCTGTATTACAAGTTTTAAAATCTGTTAAAAAAGGGCAAATTAGTATCAATATAAGGCAAATTAAAGGTAGAAATGAGATTATAGAACTACGAGATTAGCTTAAAACATTAACTATGGACTATTCACTAACAAAGGAGCAGATTACTGCTTACCATCGCGACGGCTATTTAATTTTTTCCGGTTTTTTTTTAAAAGAAGAAACAGATAAATTGTTTAGGGTTGCTACAAAAGATGCAGCAATAAGCAAAAATTCATACGATCTCAATGACCAGACTGGTAAAAAAACAAAACTTGCTTTGTGGTTTACTCCCGGCGATGACGTTTACGGATTGCTTACCAGAAGCGAACGTATGGTGAACAGTGTAAACCAGCTTTTAGATGGCGATGCAAGTGTTTGCCATTTTCAATCTAAGCTCATGCAAAAGGAACCCAAAGTAGGCGGCGCATGGGAGTGGCATCAGG
>NZ_JBBJNI010000159.1:0-9577 GCF_037719425.1 Daejeonella sp.
GAACTATCAGAAAAGGAGCCCTCGGTGGCTTCTCCGGCAAGGCCGGAAGTATTATCGGCAGCAGCTGGCGTGATATTAATTATATCAAGGGCCTGCCAAAATTGAGCAACAAACCTAAGACTGAGAAACAGCTGGACCAGCAGGCGAAATTTGCCCTGGCAGTGAAGTTTCTTCAGCCTGTAAAAAGCCTGATGAATATCGGCTTCGGCCAGGTAAAGACCGGCAAGGCAACCGGTTTCAACATGGCTTTAAAACAGTTGCTGGACACTTCTATTACCGGTATCTATCCGGATTATGAGGTCGACTTGCCAAATGTGTCATTTTCAAAGGGTTCACTAGGTGTTCCTACCGACATCGTCATTGTTCCTGATGCATTATCGCTTCAGGTTTTCTGGTCAACCCGCTTTGATAAGCTGAACAGGTTTGTTAGCGATGAAATGAATATCCTGGTACATGAGCCAGTATCTGGCGACTTCGTAATCGGACCGGATGACTTGTTACGTACTACAGGGCAGGGTAATGTCGACATTCCGTCAGAATGGCTGGGCAGAACAGTACACATTTACATGTTCTATGTCTCGGGCGATGCCAAGGCCGTTTCAAACAGCGTCTACGCCGGAACTGCGGATATCATTTAATTCAATGCGGCGGCCCGGTGCCGCCGCAATTTTTCTAACCTAAAATTCATCATTATGAAACTCATACAGAAATATTTCTATCAGCCTCAATTCCCTTTCAGTAAAGAGATTACAGGCATCCTTGTAATCGTGCTGATCTTTCTAGTCTTTCCCTACGGAGTCAGAATGGTAGACCCATCGGCTGCGGCTATTGATCCGGGGATCTATAGCGCAATTATACTTGCCGCGTCGGCAATCTTAATCTTTAAAGCAGGAACCTGGTGGATCATCAAAGTGATCTGGCCGGTTTTTGCAGAATATTCCGAGCATCAATTTGAACGAAATTTCAAGGGGCTTGTGAATTCACAAAAAGTTCTGATCTACCTGGGATTCTACCTGACAGTCTTTTATTCATTTGTGTTTGTCCTGGCAGCCCTTATTTAATCATCCTCAACACTACAATTATGGCAAAATATTATAAAGGAGTTATCGGACCCATATCCGGCAAGGTCGGAGACAAGGTCTATACAATAAGAAATGGACAGGCTTATGTGCAAAGCAAGCCTAAACGCAGCACTAAACCACCAACTACCGCGCAGATCATCCAGCGTGCCCGGTTCGGCATGGTCGCGCAATTTGTTGGACCAATTCGCAACATCCTGAACCAGACCTATTCAAAAATAAACCGGAAAAAAGAAGGAGTGAATGTAGCTATACAGCAAATTCATGCCGACGCTATAATAGGGGAGTATCCCGATTTCGAGATAGACTTTGCAAAAGTGACGCTGACGAGGGGTCGCCTGTCTGCTCCGATTCTGGAAATGTCTTATTCTGAAGAGCATTGCGCACTCCAGTTATCCTGGTCAACCAAAATTGACTTCAATTCATTCCATGACGATGAATTGATAGCGATGATCTACTGCCCCTCACTACCAGAAAAATGGATGATTTTAGAGACAGGAATTTATCGTGCAGACGAAAAAGGCTTGATTAAGATACCCGCCGAACTATCCAACCGTGAAATCCATACCTGGCTATTTTACCGTTCAAGAATGCAAGATTCATATTCCCAATGCAACTATCCGGGAAACTTTTACTTACCTCAAATTGACGGCCATGGGAACGAGTAAAAAAGAACCCGGCGTTATGGTGATTCTGGTAATTAAAGTATCCGCTGTACTTATATTGCTGTTGAATGCACTCAGTCTCATGGCTCAATCTATGCCGCCGGAAAAAGGAAACTGGCAAGCAAAAAACGTACAGGGGAAAGTCCGTCAGATATACACTTCTCAAATCGGTGTCCGCGAAAAACCAGCCAATTCAGGACCGCAGGTTGAAAAATACCTCAAATACGTGGGTTTATCGAATGGCAATCCCTGGTGTGCAGCTTTTGTGTGCTGGGTGTTTGGTGAGGTTGGGGTAGATAACCCTCGAAGCGGTTGGTCACCGGATTTGTTTCCGGGTTCGAGGATAATCTATGAGAGCGGAAAGCTGAAAGCTGAAAGCGGAAAACTACTCCAAAAGAGTCCCTACGGGAAAAGTGGCTGGGCGGAGAGTCGCTGTGCATGTCCCTCGGGGGCAGGGGGTGGATTTTGCAAAATGCATTCAGTTACCAATAAGCCAGTATCCCCGGCCGCTGGTGACGTGTTTGGACTCTATTTTCCAGAAAAAGGCCGCATTGCGCATGTTGGATTTGTTGATGAGTGGCAGGATCCGTGGGTGATCAGTGTTGAAGGGAATACCAATGTGCAAGGAAGCAGGGAAGGAGACGGCGTTTATCGAAAAAGACGGCTGGTTAAGACCATTCACAAAGTTGCGCGATACATTGAATGAGTATCAAGAATCAAGAACCAAGATTTCTTACAGACGCACCTGATGGATCAAGGAACATATAATCTAGATATCCACAATGTGCAGGAGCTACTACATCAAGCCCGGGTAGTTTATCCGCCCAGCCTAACAACTAACTATTGTCATTGCGAGCGTGCCTGCCGGCGAGGCAGGCGCAGCGTGGCAAACCAACTAACAACCGATACATGAAACACACAATCACACTGGCAACTATGATCCTCATCATTTTCAGCCATGGTGCATGCCGCACCAGTAAGCTTTCTGCCCGAAGTAAAGCACGCCACATAGTGGGAGAACGATCTGACTTTAAAAACCGGGTAATGGATATCAATCGTTATGATAAGTTCAAAACCATAACAGACTCAAGCCACCAAAGCTATCAGCTCACCATTTTTCCGGCAGACACATTTAAATTTTCTATTCAAAATGGTTTTATTGGGAAAGCCACGAAAATAATTATAACCGGTTCCGGCAGCCAGTTAAAGCACATTCTCGACACATCAAAATATGTGCAAACATCTACCACAGATACCGAGGTGACGATGACAAGAAATGAACAGACGAACATCCGGGGCAGGTCTGCGGTGGTGGAAAGGGGCTACCTTATGTGGAAATGGATTTGTGCAGCAACAGTTGTGGGGCTAGTTTTGTTCATTGGATGGCGTAGGTTCAGGAAGTTTTTACCACAGCTTAAATAGCCTTGTACAACCCAAACTGACCCTGCGGAACGCTTAAACCAAGGGGGAAGTGGAAACTAAAGTAGCTTTCAGCACTAATAAAAAATCCCGGCATCATGACCGGGATTTTAAATCTTTAATTTAAATATTTAACGTCTTGTATATCGATAAATTATCTGGCCACTGCCCCCACCACATTGTTCCAATGGGCTGGTTTTCCACTCCGATGATTTAATAACAAAACATTCTAAATCATCATCGCATTTTACCGGGCTGTTTGTACCAGTGGTGTTCACAATTTCATAGTCGTTGTCGTCCTGACAAGTGGCTGATGTAAAACCCACAAACTGGCGCGTTGAAGGTGGTATTTTTTCATAGCTTCCGCAATTCTCGCGGTCACATTCACTCGTTAATTCCTTTTTTTCCGTGCATGCAATAATAGAAATTGCCAATGCCATAAGTAATATTATATTTTTCATATTGATCAATTTAATTTGACTTCTCAACTTTGTCGAAGTCGTAAAACATATAATCTTTGTTCTTGTCTAAATAAATATTGGTTTTTTTATTTTTTACCAAAGGTTTTGTACCTGCCGGATCATATATTTTCGCAATAGGCTCATTCTCTTTGACAACTCTTTGGCCCTTGTATTTGGGTTCCTTTTTTCTCCGTGCGTTGTCATATTTGGTTACATGATAATTACCTCGCCTGTCTTTTACATAATAAACTTGCATCGGGTTCACTAATCTGACATGTACTGAGACATTTTGGTTAATTGGAATAGGTTCTCCTCTAAATGGTTGATCATAAATGATTTTGGTGGAATCGTCAGCGTCCCGAAACGTTACCTGGTAATAGGGTTGGGTAAAGCCTTTATAAACCGCATAAGAGGTATGAAAAAATGGATGGTTATAGTAATATTCTATTTGCCAATTGTAATGAACAGGCTTTTCTGATTCCGGAGCGTTTGAACTACTATATTCGGAACTTAGTATATTTCCTTCAATCATTAAATATAGCCCGGAATAAATGGAGCCTTCCGCCGGGCTTCTGCTGGTTATAAGGAGACGTTGTTCAGTGTCGCTATCCGTTAGTGTGTGCACTTCGTGAAATGGAATATTTGTATAATCAATGGTAGGGTCATATACTTTCAACGTATCCAGCACTTTTAATGATGCCGTATCTAACTTCCTGAAATCATTACGTGCTATACTTGTAATTATATTGAGTTCTGATTGACTGGCTTCATAAAATGCAAGTTTCTCTTTAGCATCACGCACTGTTTCAGGTTTGAAGATCCTGTTATTGTTCGCATCAAGAACGAAACTAGCGTTGGCAATTGAACGGTCAATCCGGTCATAAATATCCTGTGATTTTTCCAGAAACCCTTTTTGACCAACACGTATCGGAGAGAAGTCAATCTTGGGAAAACCGGCGATGTTTTCATAGGGTTCCAGCTGCACGTAAAGAACTACAGGCGCGCCATCAGCAGCATTTATATCAGATTTAAATCTGCTGATGAATGTAACAAATGTTTCAAGATCCTGCTTATTCGGAGTTGCACCCTTTCCCCCCTCCGTAATTATCAAAGACTTGATCTTAGATATTTGATTCGACAATTCGGTTGTTTGGGTGGAGGTATTAGTAACTGAGACACTATTCTTTAAGTAACTCGCCGCTGCTTTTATGAATTTCTCATTTATTTTTTTCTCCGTGTTATCTCTTTGATTTAGTTCAAACATACCGTATACAGATCCTCCTGTGTAGATCTTGCTTACAAACATGTCGCCCGCCGTCAACATAAATTCTACGGGACTTTTTTTAGCGAGTTTTATCAACTCGTCTTTTACGTTAGGGTTCAGGATAACTCGTGGCTCATTTTTATACTCAGCCTTTGCTACCGCAATTTGATTAAACTTGTTGACGACTGTTTCTTTGTAAATTCGTTCTTTATGACTTACGCTTGCGGATGCACCCATATAAGAAGCTTGTATTTCCAGGGAACGGGAAATATCGAGTGCATTTCTTAATTTTTCCTTTGTATCAACAATATGAAGCTCCGTAAACCCAGAGCTACCGTGCGCATTCGAAACTATTTCTGTGCTGGAGGCATTGTTGACATAATCTAATACAGAGAAATATTCGTGACCGCTGGCAGAGTTATATCCATTTCCGAATCCCAATTCTTTGTAGACGATAATGGGATTGGTTGATGTTACAAGTTCTTTGTCTATAATTATGTTGTTTACTAATTCCTGCTGGCTGCTACAAGCCGTCAGCAAAACTCCAAGGAACCATAGCGTCTTTTTCATGATCTGGAGATTTTTTCCGGTAAATTCCCGCTATTGTCAAGAAAAGGCAAATTGAGGAGTGAAAGGTTGGGTTTAAAGTCGCAGAACCGCGACTGTTCCCGGCTTTTTTGATAAGTTTTCATCGTCTTTAAGTTTTAAGAATGAATTGTTTAATTATTTATATTATCAAAATTATATTCGGGCGACACATGAGTCAACTGTGTAAAACCACAGGTTGGATTTCTTAATTTTTATTATCTTGGTAACACTATACCTACTGAATGACAATTTCTGGAAGTTTTACACGGTCGATGGTTACCACCGTACCTGCCGACCTCAATGCACCGGAAGCTTTGCGCTTCGGCTCATTAATTCAAAGGTTTCCTGAGGAAGCCATTTATATCTATTCTTTCGAGCTGGGCAAAATGCTTTACGCCGATGGCTGGGAAGAGCTTCTCGGATATCGGGATGACGAGATCAGCATGCTGGATATTGTCACTATTACAAGTCCTGAATACGCGCCATTCTCAAATGAACTGAATGATAAAGCGCTGTTATTTATGCTTCAGAAAACCGAAGAACTGGAGAAGTATAGCTTCACTATCGAGCTTAAGAAGATCCATAAGAACGGAGATCATATCCCTCTTATCGTTAGAGTAGGTGTATTAAACAGTAAAAACGGCAGGATTACGGAGATCATCGGGCGAAATCAATTAAACAGAAGCATTAATCTCGGTAAGGTCATGCGTTATGCCGCATACGGCCCTGAGAAAGCTGAATTTGAGGAGAATTTGAATAAAGAGCTCTTTATGCACTTTGCAATCTCTCAAAAGGAGCGAGACGCCCTCGCAATGGTTGCCCGCGGCTTTGCCTTTAAAGAAATAGCAAATCATTTCGCCGTTTCGCAATCTGCTATTGAAAAACGTATCCTCCCACTCTATAAGAGGTTTGAAGTTAAAAGCCTTTCGCACCTGGTTACATTCGCCCACGAAAATCACATTTTACCCTAGCTTTGCTTATGATGGGCAAGGTTAACCGTTGAGATTTCATGCTCTTTTACGCCCAGACCGATGATCATTTCCTTCCAGCTTTTCAAAAAAGCTTGATCCGGATCAGGATGCCCCATTACCCATATCACTGATTTTTTAGTAATGGCATCTCTGTTTATTACGGACGGGGAATTGCCTTGATCTAAGATGTGCCGAAACCGATCCGGACTGACTATTTCTTCACGATAAGGCGGACCGGGATTAATATCATCTATAATCAGTAGCGAGGCAGATCTCCATGTCCAAATCGAATCATTTTCAGAAATGAGTTTTTTTGAATCAATCGCAAATAGATTGAACAATTTCATTCCAGTGGTATAAGATACCCGCGCATTTTTTATCGATGTTTCGGTTCCGATGCCCACCGCCATCTCTGTCTTTCCGCTTTTCCTGCCACCGAAAATCAAAAGATGTTTTGTTCCGGACCCGGATGCCTGAAATGCTTTTACTGTGTCCTTATCCAGTTCTTCAATTTTAAAATCCCACTGACTTAAACGAAACTGGAATGGGTACCTGGCTTCCTGTAACATTAGTTTTGTAGAATACCAATAATAAATTGGGTAAGCGAGAGTGAATAATAGCAAATAAATAGGCCAGTTGGGAATGCTTCCGGGTTCAATTACGTTGGCGGAGACGAAAGCCCCCAGGCTGAAAAAGCAGACATCTGTAAACGTGTCAAAAGCGATATTAAACCATTGGGGTTTAAAAACATATTCGGGACCCGGGATATAAATAAGGTTCGACCGTGACCGCCTGGAAAACAACAGCGGGCCAAGAAAATTGTAGAGTTCGAATAAGGTCCAGAGCGCGGAAATACAGATCGCAGCGAAAAAAGCTTTGTTGTTAATTTGAGAATGTCCTACTAGCCATTTGTAAAGAAGCAGCGTTGGAATAAATCCCAGAGTGAAATGCCCTAATTGATTAGCTAACCACGAATAGGTAAGGCTGACGCCCCTGTATGAATCCTTGCCGATCAAATCGGCTTTTAGTTGCTTCCACAGGGCTTTTAAAGTGATGTTGCTCATTTAGAAGGAGTTTTTAACTACAAGTTATGAATTAATCACAAGACTACAATTCCCAGTTTCGCTCTCTCAACGACTCCAACCAAAAACATCCATACCAACTTCCTCCTTATGCTTAATAGCATATTCAATTGCCCCTTTTACAAAATCATTGAGAGAAATGTTGTGCTGTACAGCCGTAAACGCAGCATCTTTATGAAGCTCTGCCGGAACACGGATATTGAAGCTTCCTTTAAATGTTTTCTCAGGTTTCTTTTTTGCGACTGCGCATGTAGTGATATAATCTTCCACAGCTTCTTCAAATGCATTTTTTATCTCTTTGACCGACGCACCTTCGAAGTTAACTACATCGTTTATACCTAATAGCTTTCCATAAAAAACTTCATCCTCTGTACTGTACTCTACTGTGCCCAGGTATTCTTTATATTTTAAATAGTTACTCATTTTGCACAATCCGGTTTCTTAAATATAACCACAGAAAATAACGCATCAAAAAATTTCTATTTAATGGTAAAGTCACCAGAAGTTATTGTTTTAAATGGGGGTCAGGTCTCCTCCTCCGATTTCGGCGAAGGCCGGAATCTCCTAGTTCCCCACACCGGCCTGTCATTCCGGCGAAGGCCCAATGTCATTAAGTTAAGCTTATACCACTAACATTTATACGTCATATTTAGGTTCCCGCCTTCGCGGGAATGACAACTTTTTTGGAAAAATAGGAGATTCCAGCCTGCGCTGGAATCGCAACTTGTTATTGTTCCAATAAACAATCTCGCCGAGGTGACGCAAAAACTCAGTAATGAGACAATGAAGATTACTCAGATTCCAGCGAAGGCTGGAATCTCCCCAATACCTCTCTATGTCTTGTCATTCTGGCGAAAGCCAGAACCTCCCGTCCCTTAACTTAATGACATTGGGCGAAGGCCGGAACCTCCGATGCCTGAAAAAATATGCCCGTGGGAACCGGACAGAGTCCTGAATTTAATATTAGGATTTAAGTGACCCTGCGGAACACTTAACCAAATGAGCAGACTTAAAGTTCCAGTCGACACGTGCGGCTGTGGCCGCGTGTCATCACGAGATCCCCGACTTAATCGGGGAACAGTGTAGGCCGGAACCTCCAAAAAAATGTAGTCTCCCCGATCCGGACAGAGTCCTGAATTTCATGTTAAGATTTAACTGACCCTCCGGAACACTTAAACCAAAGTAGAGCGCAGCGCGGCAAAGGGAATTATGTAAACTATTCCCGCAATTATGTAAAATTTTCTTATCACTAGACTCGTATCTTTATAATATGAAACCAATAGTCTTGTTTATGGCTTTATGCATTGCAGCTTTCCCGTTTATGGCGGGGAATGCCAGCAGTATGCAAAAAAGTTTAAAAGATAATTGCTGTTATGAAAAGACCAAGGATTCCGCTTGTACCCACAATAAAAAGGATGTATGTGATCCGGTAGCGTGTCAGAGTATGACAGGCTGTATTAGCATTACTTTTTGTACACCAGAAGGGTTTCCCCTGGCCTCCTTATTCCCGACTTTTATTAAGAAAATACCAGTTCCTGATTTCATAGGGGTGTTATCCCAATATACGTCCCTCAGCTGGCGTCCTCCATCTGTTTAGTAATTATTGCCTGAACTATTTATCGGCTCTTTAATTTATTATTAAACATTTAATTTAAAAATCATGAAAAAGTTTCTTTTAATCACTATGATGATAATATTCACAATATTTTCCATCTCTTTCGCCAATGCTTCATGCTGTAGTGCTAATATGCATAACTGCTCCAAATGTGCTAAAACATGCACGAAGACTAATTGTATGGACACATGTAGTAAAGCATGCAAGGCCTCAGGAAAATGTGACAAGACCTGTAAGAATTAAGGCGTTAAGCAAAACATACAGGTTTGAGATAAAAGAGAGCCGGTTCACATGAGCCGGCTCTTTTGTTTTAATGTTTTGCAGCGGACTTCCACAAAGCGCTGTCATTGCAGTCGCGGCGCGGCAAAAGATACCTATTATCAGGAATTAAAATTATATTAGTGTCAACAATTAAAAACCTTTCAAACTAACA
>NZ_JBBJNI010000019.1:0-29075 GCF_037719425.1 Daejeonella sp.
CTATAAAAAGGATATTAAATTGCAAATGTAGCTCAGTTGGTAGAGCATCCCGAAGCCTTTCGGGAGGGTCGCGAGTTCGAATCTCGTCTTTCGCTCCAATAGAAACTCCCTCCTCAAAGAGGGAATTTTTGTTTGAATTGAATACTCCACGCTCGGATGGTGGAACTGGTAGACACGCAGGACTTAAAATCCTGTTCGCCCTAAAGCGAGTGCGGGTTCGATTCCCGCTCCGAGTACAAATAACCGCTTTTAGATCATTCTAAAGCGGTTATTTTATTTATACATACGGTATAACATAAAATACAGCTTTTATTAAAGTACATTCCCCTTTAATCTGAAAAAAATGATGGACGTTTGGATATTCTTCCCGCCGCCATTTTAAAAAACATCGTTTCAAGCGATTAAACGCAATAAAACTTCTAAATCCTCAATAAAATGTTTGGAAATTTGTATCTTTAAGAGTACAAAAAGCGGATGAGTTAGTTTTATTACTTACTTGTCCGCTTTTTTCTTGCTCATAACTCCTTGACAATCGTCTTATTAAGTCAAAGAATTCATTAACTTTAGTAGTTCGATACCCCCTCTATATCTCTATCATACTGTACTTGAGTTGGAAACAGTAGATTTTGCAGCTTTCGCTTAGTTAGATACATATTCTGTAATTTTATGTTGGAATTTAAAGAAAGTTGTATCTTATAATTTGTTTTTCAAAAAAACATTAAACAGGTTCTTGCTTTTTTGAGAAATTAAAGATCGATTTTTAGAACCCACCTAAATCACCAGAGATTAAAAAATCCCCATAAAAGATGGCTCAACGGAAATTAAATCGACTTTTAAATTAAGAAAAATGAGAAAATTATCTTTATTACTGATCGGACTTATAATGTTCTCGATGTTAGTATTAACATCTTGTAAAAAAGGTGGTCATTCAGCACCCCAAACGGATACTTCAAACAAATATTCTATTTTAAAAGATTACATGGTTGCCAATAACTTTGATCTGGAAAAGATACTAGGGGGAACTGGAATGCCTTCACCATCTTTTGTTGTTAGTGCGCCAACTTCCCAAACGGGAGTTGATGCTTTCTTAGCAACATATTATATCATGGATATCAGACTACCTGCAGATTATAATGCTGGAAAATTAACAGGTGCAATTAATGTTGAATTTAAAAACATTTTAACTGCTGGAGCAACTGCAACAAAACCAATACTAGTAGTATGTTATTCAGGTAATGAGTCTGCTTACGCTACTGCTTTATTGCGTATGTACGGAAAACGAGATGCTGTAGCTCTTAGATGGGGTATGTCTGGTTGGAATTCAACCTATGCTAATCATCCAAATGGTTGGAATAACAGAACAGCTAATATTATTGACTTTGATAAAAATCATTTCTGGAGCGTTCCTAATTCACCAGCTCCTGCTACAGAGATTTTCCTTCCTCCTAACGTAGTTCTACCCGCTACTGCTGGTGAAGCTATTTTTAAAGCAAGAATAGAAGCAGTCGTTGCCGAAGGATTTAAAGGTGTTTCTGCAAGTACAGTGCGAAACTCTCCAAGAGACTATTTTATAAACGCATACTTGAGTAATACAGATTACTTAGCATTTGGTCACATTTTGATCGCTCAGAGAATTCAACCGTTTAATTTAGCTGGTACGCTTACCGGTAATTTAACTAATTTAAATATACATTCTTCTTTCCGAGTAGCTGTTTATTGCCATACAGGTCAAACTTCAGGTGTTGTAACTGCTTGGTTAAGAGTTTTAGGTTACGATTCATATTCTTTAACTTATGGAATGAATGCTTTATGGCATACTAACCCAGCTTGGGGAACAAGTGTTAATAAATGGACTACAGCACATCCAATTGGTTTAAATTAATCGTTCCTTAATTAATAATAAAGAAACTTACTTTAGTGAGTTATGTTTGGTCAAGCTGTTGTAAAATCAACCTAACAACACTTCGGTAACAGATATTTATGTAATGAGAAAATATTTTATCTATTTACGGATAATAATGTTTATAACAATTTTATCCTCTTGTAAAAAACCTAACCTGGTTCCTAACCCGGTTCCTAAAGAACTTCCCCCAATCACGGTTAATAGTGATTGTAAAGGGGGAAATGGTTTTTTTTGCATTTCAAATATAGAGTTCAAGACTGTAGATTATAATATTTCTGATAAAAGAGGGTGGGCATATGCGTATGGTGCTGTTGCAGTTTCTTCAGGGAAAATTTTCTTTGCGGGTGGACATGATGAAGGGAACTCGCTGCACAACTCAACTATGGACGAAGTGAAAATTTATACACCTTTGACTGGATCACAGGATTTGTTTGACTTGAGTGTAGCCAGAAGCCATCTTTCGGGTATAAGTGTAGGAAACACGGTGCTATTTGCCGGCGGTAATTCCAGCCGGGGGGCTTATCCGTTATATTCAGACAATACATCATTAGAATATTTTGAAGATGTTGATATATTTAGTTCAACCACACCAATAACTTACCAAAAGGCAAAACTAAGCCAGCCAAGAGCTTACATGGCCGCCGTGAGTTGCAATAATAAGGCCTGGTTTATAGGTGGGAGAAACGCTTCAAATGCAGGTATTCAGCTTAATAGTACAATCCAGTATTCGGATAGAATCGATATTTTCGATCCATCTGCTAATGTATGGAGCCAGTTAACATTGCCCAGACCAAGGGCTTATGCGGGTGCTGTGGCTGTTGGCAATAAAATTTATATAGGCGGAGGCAAAAATGATACGGGCAATTTAACTATTGTTGACGTCTATGATGTTAGTTCACAACGATGGACAACATTAACTGCCCCAAACGAGCACCCCTACGCTTCTGTTTGCCTTTTAAACGATCAAATCTTTATTGCTGGTGGTGATGGGAAACTTAATAAATCGGTAGATATCTACGACACACAATCGGGAACCTGGAGATACGCTAATTTAAGTGACAGCCGGTTTGATATGGCAGTTAGCGTTGCAAACAATAAAATTGTTTATTTAGGTGGAAATTATTCCGGTGCTATAGACGTTTATAATGATGTAACCCATATCTGGTCGAGAAGTACTATAGTTGTTTTATCACGGTTTACTGATGCGCTCATTACAGGAATGGCATCCGCTACACTTAATAATCGTTTCTATATATCAGGATATCTTTCGAACCAGGGTAATGCACAAATTCTCGGAATGACAACTATTGACCTTTAAGAAACTTTTTAAAAATGATGTGGCCTGATTCGCTGCCGGTTCAATAAGTTGTACCTCTAAATATGTTCACAGGGACTGAAGAGGATTAATTTCACTGTAAATTGTCATTTAAAGAAAGATAGGAATTCTTGCGGTAATTTTTCTCTGTCCGAGAAAAATGAAACAACCCCGTTGGTTAAGAATCACTTAAATCTAACCATAAAAGTAAGGACCTGCTTTTAGGCTCGACTAAATACTATTTAATAATTCTACTTTAGTTACTAATGTAGAAAATGGTATAACCAAGGGTATAATGACTTAATCTCCGCTTACTCAGAAAATTGTCTTACGAAGCTCTAAACCCTCACTTATTATTATAGGTGCTGTTAGTATCCGTAACTTACAAGGGAAAATAAAACTCAAACCGCAAGGCAGGCCAAAGATTTAATGACCTCACAAGTATAATGGACGACCTATCACTTTCCGGCAAATAAAATATACCAGCGTCAATCGTGATACCGTTTTGATTATTCCTAAATAAGATGTCTTTTCCCCCGGTTAGATTTAGTGTAAACTGCTGCGAAGACACGGCAGAAGGAAAGAAAGTAGTGCCTTGCCGAAAAAACCAGGTTTTTTGATTTGACCTTTCATCGTTTTTCCCTATATATAATCGGTGTTCCAGGCTGATCGCTGGCCATACCCCTCCGGCAGTGGGACCTGCTCCCGCATTCAAACCGAACTGGCTGGAATTCGCTAGTCTATAGGTCAGGCCTGCATGTAAAAGTTCAGGACCTGAAAGCCCTACCACAAATCTTGTTTTACTTATTGTCTCTTGCTGCGCATAGACAGATAAATTCAAAAATAAGATTGGAATTATAACTATTAAATTTTTCATAATAACTAATGTTTATAACCACTAATATATACTGATGAAAACAATCTTCCTAACTCAACAGTCTAAAAATCCTACCAAAGATCCTACTTCGCTACAAACATGAACTCACAAAATATTCTTTACCCCTTCGTTCTTTTTTACTACTTGCAGCAAATGCCGGAGCCCAAAGCCCATCTGTAAAAGAGATACAATACCTTTCTGGTTATTTGTTTTCGTGACAATTCCTTTTCCATTCTTCATTGTTTAACGTTCATCTGACCGACGATTCTCTAACAATTAGTAAAGGCTCGAGTACGATTTTATCAGGCTCTCCTTCATATGGATTTGCGGTATTGCGCATTTTGAAAAATAGCTTCGACGCTACTTCTCCCATTTCAACGGTCTTCTGATTAATGGTGGTTAAACTTGGAGAAATATGCTCACTAAACCCCTCGTTAGAAAAACCAACCACTCCTACATCTTCTGGGATTCGAAATTTTTGAGCTTTCAATGCTTTTATCGCTCCCAATGCGGTGAAATCTTCAACAGCAACAACAGCATCCGGACGTGATTTAAGCTGTAATAATTTTTCCATGCATTCATATCCCGATTTAATGGTGTTTTTGCCATATATTATCAAGTCTTCTTCAATATCTAAATTATATTTTCTTAACGCGTCCACATATCCGCGTAAGCGCTCATTAAAAATAGAGATGTGTTTTAGGCCGGAGATATAGGCAACACGTTTATAGCCATTAAGAATAAGGTGTTCCGCTGCAATAAAACCTCCTTTATAATTATCTATTGTAACAGTTGGGACCGGAATATTTTCATTAACAGTGTCAAACAATACAAGCGGGATATTGCGTTTTTTAACGTCCAGGTAATGTTGAAAATTAATAGTTTGCTTTCCCATCGTAGCAATGATTCCGTCGACGCTTGACTGAATAAACGTATCAATTCCTTTAATTTCGTTTTCGGGGAGTTCATGTGATTGATATAATAAAATGCTATAACCATTTTGGTTAATGATATTTTCCATGCCAAATACAATCGAGCCAAAAAAGCTCTTATCTGCACTTGGAATAATGACTCCTATAATTTTGGTTTGACCGGACCGGAGCGAAGAGGCAATTTTATTAGGCCTGTAATTTAGCCTTGCGGCCACTTCCTCAACCCGTTGTTTAGTGATAACACTGATGCCAGGATGGCCGCTTAAAGCTTTGGAAACCCCTGAAATAGTTAAGTTTAGTTCGTCCGCAATATCCCGGAGCCTGGGTCTTCTTGCCATTTTTTACAAAAGCATTAAATTATTTGAAAATTATAAATTAAAGATATACATTTATTCAAACGTTTGAATGACCTATTAAACAGTTATTAATTGGTTGAGGTCGTGCTGATCCATCGATGATTAAGATAATTTATGATAACTATTAACAAAACCCTTCAGGCTTCGGACCTGCAAGCAAAGCTAAAGCAATTTTGGGATCACTCCGGGCAAAAGATACGTGACTTAGAAAACAACTATGATGTCTCAAAAGGGTCACCTGTTTTTACTATCAAAGGCAAGTACACCACCCGTGGATGGACAGAGTGGACTCAGGGTTTTCAGTTTGGGTCTGCCATATTACAATTTGATGCCACAGGTGATCAGGAATTTTTAGAGATAGGTCGCAGGAACACATTGGCCGTAATGGCTCCACATATTAGTCATATAGGAGTACATGATCACGGATTTAATAATGTGAGCACATATGGCAATCTGTTACGGTTGATGAATGAAGGCAAGACGGAATTTAATGAGTGGGAGAAGAACTTTTATCAGTTGGCGCTTAAAATTTCGGGTGCCGTTCAAGCAAGTCGTTGGACAAGCATTAAAAATGGCGGATTTATTCATTCCTTTAACGGGCCTCATTCTTTATTTGTAGACACCATTCGGTCTTGCCGTGCTTTATTGGTTAGCCATCTTCTTGGCCATGTATTTCAAGCGGAAGGCGACATTAAGATTGATTTATTGGAACGAGCTTTTTCTCATATTAAGGCCACGGCCGAGTTTTCAGTATTTTATGGTGAAGGCCGCGATATGTATGACTTATGGGGTCGTACTGCTCACGAAAGTGTTTTTAATACAAAAGATGGAAACTTTCGCTGCCCCAACTCACAGCAAGGTTATACAGGCTTTAGCACCTGGACGCGTGGCTTGGCCTGGGCCATGTGTGGTTTTGCTGAAGAGCTGGAGTGTTTTGAAACGCTTACTGATTCTGAGCTTGATAAATTTGGCGGTCGTAAAGAGCTTGAAAGCTTGATGCTGAAAGCTGCAAAAGCAACCTGTGATTTTTATATTGAACATACGCCCCCTGATGGGATTCCTTATTGGGATACCGGAGCGCCGCAGCTCCATAACCTGGGCGATTACCTAAGCCGTCCTGCCGATCCATATAATGATTTTGAACCTGTGGATAGTTCAGCCGCTGCAATTGGAGCACAAGGCTTGCTTCGCCTTGGGAAATATTTAATAAGCAAAGGACTTAAAGAACCGGGAGAGCGATATTGGCAAGCCGGTTTAACCGTATTGAATACTTTATTTGATGAACCATACCTGAGTACTAATTCTGACCACCAGGGCTTGATATTACATTCTATTTATCACCGGCCAAACGGGTGGGATTACATTCCGGAAGGAAGCAAAATACCTAATGGCGAATCGAGTATGTGGGGAGATTATCATGCCCGCGAAGTAGCGCTATATCTGCAGCGAATAATAAATGATGAATCGTATTTAACATTTTTTAGAAGTTTAAAATGAGTGCAAAGCTGCTAAAAGATCTATCCCAATTATGTATACATACCATTACCACTAAACCGTGGAATATAGAGCAAGCTGCAAAGAATTTTTCTGAAGCGGGAGTAGGCGGTATTACGGTGTGGAGAGATGCTCTAAATGGAAGAGATATAAAGCAAACGGGACAATTATTACGCGATTATAACCTCCGGATTGTATCATTGTGCAGGGGAGGGTTCTTTCCACATATCTCAAATGCTGGTCGACAAGAAGCCATCGACGACAATCGTAAAGCTATAGATGAGGCAGAAGCTTTAGGTGCTCCCCTGATAGTTTTAGTTTGTGGCGCGGTGCCGGGACAGCCTTTGGATGAATCGCGTAAGCAAATAAGGGACGGTATTGCCGCTGTGCTGCCTTATGCCGAGGCAGCAGGTGTAAAGTTGGCTATTGAACCTCTACATCCTATGTATGCAGATAGCCGCTCGGCAATTAATACGCTCGGCCAGGCAAATGAACTGGCTGAAGAACTTGATTCCCCATGGATTGGCATTGCTGTCGATGTATACCACTTATGGTGGGATCCCAATCTGAAGCAGGAAATTAAACGTGCCGGCCAAAACAATAATTTTTCGGCTTTTCATATTTGCGATTGGAAAACGCCGACGCTGGACTTGCTGAACGACCGGGGCTTAATGGGAGAAGGATGTATTAATATTAAAGAAATTCGTGGCTGGGTTGAGGAAGCCGGTTTCAATGGATTTAACGAGGTGGAGATATTTTCAAACACCTATTGGAAAGAAGATCAAAAAGTTTTCTTAAAAAAAATCACTGAAGCATATTTGAATAATAGTTAAGAACAAAGATCAAAGACTCAAGATGAAAATACATAACATAGGGATCATTATGAACGGCGTTACCGGACGCATGGGCACGAATCAACACTTATTGAGATCGATAGCAGAAATTATCAGGCAAGGTGGAATCAAAGTAAGTTCTGACGAAATCATCATGCCTGATCCGATATTGGTAGGTCGTGATATCCATAAATTAGAGAAGTTAGGTCAGCTTTCGGGCGTTAAAAAAATGACCACGAATGTGGATGAAGCACTTGCCGACCCACATAACATCATTTATTTTGATTCCCAAACTACCGGCAGAAGGGCAGAAGGAGTTAGAAAAGCAGTGAAAGCAGGCAAGCATGTTTATTGTGAAAAACCCATTGCTATTGATACAAAAACTGCGCTTGAATTATATGAGCTTTGTAAAGCTGCCGGATTAAAAAACGGGGTGGTACAGGATAAACTATGGCTTCCGGGAATTATGAAACTGAAAAGACTCATTCAGAATGGTTTTTTCGGAGAAATACTTTCCGTCCGCGGGGAATTTGGTTACTGGGTTTTCGAGGGGCACTCCATCCCCGCACAAAGGCCTTCCTGGAATTACCGTAAGGAAGATGACGGTGGTATTATCGTGGATATGTTGTGTCACTGGCGTTATGTGCTTGACCATATTTTTGGAAAAGTAAAAGCTGTATCATGCCTGGGTGCAACCCATATTCCTGAGCGTATAGACGAACAAGGTAAACCTTATAAATGTACAGCAGATGATTCAGCCTATGCCACTTTGGAATTAGAAGGAGGTGTGATAGCACATTTTAATTCATCCTGGACAGTTCGCGTGCGGCGCGATGATTTGTTAACTCTACAGGTCGACGGAACAAAAGGCTCGGCGGTTGCAGGTTTGCGTGAGTGCTATATCCAGCATTATGGAAACACACCAAAACCGGTATGGAATCCTGATATTGAGCAACCTATTAAATTTTTTGAGGGCTGGTCCAAAGTGCCAGAGCAAGAAGTTTTCGAAAATGCGTTTAAGGTTCAGTGGGAACTATTTTTACGACATGTAGTAAAAGACGAACCATTCCCCTGGGATTTACGGGAAGGAGCAAAAGGAGTGCAATTAGCAGAAAAAGGCCTTGAGAGTTGGGAGAAAAGATGCTGGTTAGACATTCCGGATTTATAGGGGGCTATGAGATGTGAGATATGAGATAGTCAAAAGCTGAAAGCCAAAAGCTGAAAGCTGCCAAAGTTAAAGTAGCACAACAAAAATTAATTATAATCATTAGTATTTTTATCCGAATGCAAACAAAAAAAGTAGCATTTATAACCGGAGGAAGTCGTGGAATTGGCTATGGCATAGCCGTAGAATTAGCAAAGGCCGGCTTCGACCTTGCCATCAACGGAATCCGTTCGGAAGAAGCAGTAGAACCAGTAATTCAAGAGCTTAGGACCCTTGGAGCGCGGGTGGTGTATTGTCAGGGAGATATAGCTTCGAAAGAAGCCCGAAGCAAAATGCTGGAAAAAATTAAAACCCAATATGGGTGTTTGCACGTATTGGTAAATAATGCCGGCGTGGCGCCAAAAGAACGCAAGGATATTTTAGAAGCATCAGAGGAAAGTTTTGTTTATCTTATGACAACCAATCTTCAGGGGCCTTATTTTTTAACCCAGGCTGTAGCCAACTGGATGATAGCGCAGCAACAGGAAGAGAATTTTAAAGGATGTATCATCAATATTTCATCCATCTCAGCAACAACAGCATCCGTTAACCGGGGAGATTATTGTGTAGCAAAGGCCGGTTTAAGTATGGCAACTCTGCTTTTTGCATCCCGTTTAGGAGAGTTTAATATTCCGGTGTATGAAGTCAGGCCAGGTGTTATCCGTACCGATATGACTGCAGGTGTAACCGACAAATATGATAAATTAATAGGCGAAGGTTTATGCATTCAAAAGCGTTGGGGCGAGACTTCTGATGTAGCTAAAGCGGTAGTGGCACTATCTACGGGATATTTTCCTTATTCTACAGGACAAGTTATTATGGTGGATGGGGGACTAACGCTTTCGCGCTTATAAAATTGAATGAAAAAGAAATCAATTCAAATGAAACAGAAAGACATGAATACCAGCCCCACTGACGGAGCATTAGACGAAAATGTGGATTCAAAATACATTATTAAGCATCTATTACAAATTCCGGTACTAGTGGCGGCACTTGGCTACCTGGTCGACATGTATGACTTATTTCTATTTAGCGTAGTGCGGGTGCCAAGCTTATTGTCGCTGGGAACCTCACAGGAGCAGTTATTGGATGATGGAATTATTTTGCTGAATTTACAGATGGCAGGACTGTTAATCGGAGGTATCTTCTGGGGGATTTTGGGTGATAAAAGAGGACGTCTTTCGGTTCTGTTTGGCTCTATTTTAATTTACTCCCTGGCTAATATTGCCAACGGATTTGTAACTTCTTTTGAGCAATATGCCGTTTTAAGATTTATTGCAGGTGTTGGTCTGGCAGGGGAATTAGGTGCAGGTATTACGCTGGTTGCTGAAGTGCTTCCCAGAAAAATAAGAGGTTACGGTACCACTTTAGTGGCAACTATGGGAGTGTTAGGGGCTGTATTGGCCTATTTTGTGGCTGATCTTTTTGCCTGGCGCATTTCTTATTTCATTGGGGGTGGCTTGGGCTTATTATTACTTGTGCTACGGATGAGGGTATTTGAATCAGGAATTTTTGTAAAAATGAAGGATAAAAATGTACAGCGTGGTAATGTATTAATGCTTTTTAACAATAAGAAAAGGTTTCTTAAATATCTTAAGTGTATCCTGGTAGGTTTGCCAATCTGGTTTGTAGTTGGGATTTTAATTACCTTCTCTCCTGAATTTGGAAAGGCCCTTGGAATTACTGAACCGGTAAACGCCGGCAAGGCGGTCATGTTTGCCTTTACAGGACAAGTACTGGGCGATTTGGCAAGTGGGTTTCTAAGCCAATATTATCAAAGCAGAAGGAAGATCATTTTTGCATTTATGCTGATCTCTCTTGTTATGGCCGCTACTTATTTACTGTTTCCGACAAATGATATCGTGGTATTCTACGCTATTTGTACTCTCTTAGGTTTTGCTAATGGCTATTGGACTTTATTTGTGACTATAGCCGCCGAAATGTTTGGTACTAATCTCCGCGCCACGGTAGCTACGTCAGCACCAAATTTTGTACGGGGAGCGATTATACCCTTGACTGCACTTTTTGTTTATCTTAAACCGAGTTTAGGTGTTATTTACGCCGCGTCCGCAGTTGGTTTACTAACTTTTGTAATTGCACTAATTGCACTTAAATACTTAGAAGAGACGTTTAGTAAAGATCTTAATTATGTTGAGGAGAATTAAGTTATTTTCTCAGCTTAGCCTTAAGATGAATCGATTAATACACATATAGATTAATAGTACAATGATGAAGCTACTCCTAACCTTTTGTTTGTTAATAGGTGTGTTGCTGAACACATCTGCGCAGGTGTCAGAAAATATTAAAATTACAAATGATAATTATTTAAGAACAAATAGCATAGTCTATTTCAGGTTGAAGCCTAAAGGCGGCACAGGAAATATATACCTTTTGGATAAAAATAAGCAGAAGTACCCGGTTCAATTTTTGAAAGATGGGTTTGCCTGCACGATCATGAGTCTTCGTCCTGGAGAGGTTAAAAACTTTAAAGTTATCAAGCTACGAGAGGCAGGAGCCAAAGCGGAAATTTCGTTAACGGCAGCAGAAGCAAAGTTTACGTTAAATGGTAAACAGGTTATAGGTCTGCAAACCGGTAAAAAAGATCTACCGGCAGGAGTGGACTCTGTATTCCGCCGTGGAGGTTATATTTTCCCGATTCTCTCCCCCTCCGGCCTTTCAGTTGCAGACGATTATCCATTAAATCATAAACATCATCATGGAATCTGGGCTGCATGGACTAAAACGGAATTTGAGGGCCGACATCCGGATTTTTGGAACATGGGTAATAAAACCGGTACCGTCCTGTTTGAAGGGATTAAAAACACAGCGGCAGGAGCAGTTTTCGCTTCTTCAGAATCAAAAAATGCGTATTATGATAAATCAATAACCCCCAACAAGAAGGTACTGGATGAAGACTGGCAAATCAAAGTTTATAATTTAAAAGGTACTAACAAGCCTTATTATTTGTTTGACCTGGAACTCCGGCAGCGTCTTTCTACATCCTCACCCTTAAGACTTCCGGAGTATATATACGGGGGGATAGGCTTTAGAGGTAATGGAGAGTGGAACGGTAAAGACAATGCTTACTTTTTAACTTCTGAAGGTAAAGACAGAACCAATGGACACGCTACAACATCCAATTGGGTTCATATCAGCGGAAAGGTTACCGGAAAGCTTACAGGTATTACGATTTTATCCCATCCTGATAATTTTCGTTCGCCTCAACCCATGCGTATTCATCCTACCGAACCTTTCTTTTGCTATGCACCTCCTCAAGCCGGTGGTTTTGAGATTACACCGGGCAAAGAGTATGTAGCACGATATCGCTTTATAGTTTATGACGGTGAACCTGATCGGAAATTCATTAAAAGTATGTGGGATGATTATGCTCATCCATTGATAAGCAAATAATTATAACAGGCTTATTGTGTTGTCTTTAATATAATTAACGGTAACAAGACGATCATTTTAACTTTGATCTTCGAGACTAATTAATAGTTATCAATGACTTATTTAAAATTATTAGTTGTCCTTTGTATTTCCCAGTTCATGGTGTTAAGTGTCGGGGCACAAACGTCTACCGATTATCCAAGGGATAAGAAAACAATTGACGAGGGAAAGGCCTTATTTCTCCAGAATTGCAGTTCTTGTCACAATTTTACTCAACGGGGCATTGGACCAAATTTAGCCGGAGTAACCAATCAGGTATCTAAACCCTGGCTTGTTCACTTTATTCGAAATTCACAAGAAGTTATTGAGGATGGGGACGTCAGAGCTAAAAAATTATTTGAAGAGTATAAGGTTCCAATGCCTTCCTTCAATGCTTTTTCAGATGATGAAATTGTATCCATATTGGCTTATGTGAATACGTTTCAAACAAAAGCTGAAACGGTTTCAACTAAAGAATTCGGGCCTGTTCTTAGCGATCCAATTCCCGGAAAGATAAAAAAAGCTGGCTTGACACTTGAACTTGAAGAAGTAACAACTGCAAGCCCCAGTGCGGATAAAATACCTCTAGCCAGAATTAATCAAATGGGGGTTTTACCCGGCAAAAAGGAACGCACGTTTATCGAAGACCTTAGAGGTAAGTTGTATGAATTAAAGGGAAAGCAGTTGAGCGAGGTCATGGATATCAGTAAACAAAGGCCCGCCTTTATCTCTTCACACGGACATGCAACAGGGTTTGGAAGTTATGCATTCCATCCTACCTTTAAAAAAACCGGCTTGTTTTATACCACACATACCGAAAGGCCGCGTTCTGCTCCTGCAGATTTTTCGTACGCTAATTCTATTCCTGTTGCACACCAATGGGTTCTTACCGAATGGAAGATTAATAATCCAAGATCCGGAACATTTGCCGGAGAAAGCAGAGAGTTATGGCGAATTGATATGCCAACGCAAATCCATGGTGTACAGGAAATTACCTTTAATCCGCTCTCTAAGTCCAAAGATCTGGATTATGGTTTGCTGTATATCGGAATTGGTGATGGAGGATCGGCAGAAAATGGATTCGCTTTTTTGTGTAATACTAACACTCAAATATGGAGTTCAGTTATGCGAATAGATCCCCTTGGAAATAACAGTAAAAACGGGAAATATGGAATCCCGTCCATTAATCCTTTTTCAAATGACAGTGACGAGAAAACGCTGGTGGAGATATTTGCCCGCGGGTTTCGCAATCCAAATAGAATGTCGTGGACAGCCGATGGAAAGATGTTGATCTCAGATATCGGGCTTAACAACATTGAAGAACTAAACATGGGGAGGGCAGGGGTTGATTATGGCTGGCCAGCAAGAGAAGGAACATTTTTATTGAATTACAGGGGAAAAATGAATAAAGTTTACGCCTTACCGGCAGATGAATCCAACTTTAACTTCGTTCCACCGGTTGCCCAATATGATCACGACGAGGGGAATGCAATTTCAGCAGGATATGCTTACGAAGGAAATATTGGACTATTGAAGAACAAATACATTTTTGGCGACATAGTAAGTGGGAGAGTATTTTACGTGAATACTAATGAACTTGAATTAGGCAAGCAAGCCACAATTTTAGAGTTTGATCTATCTTTTAACGGAGTTCCGTCTACATTTCGAAAAATTACGGCCAATAGTAAGACTGACCTCCGCTTCGGTTTAGGAGCAAATAAGCAGTACTACCTTTTTACAAAAACCGATGGAAAAATATGGAAAGTGATAGGAAGCAAGTGATTCCTTCAATTAGAAAATTAGCTTCGCCTTGAGTTCTTTTGAAGTGTCGGATCCTCTTTAAAAAAATACTAATCCTCTAATCCTTTGCCGTTCAGAATCTGAGGTATATATTTTTCAACCCTTGCTTCCCGCGTTTTCGACTGCTTAGCCTGAGAAAAATAGAAAAGATATCCTCTCTGCCGCCCCGGAGTTAATGATTCAAAGGCCTTTTTTAACACAGGCATTGCATCTAGCCTGGTTTGGAATTCATCAGGGATATCAAAGTCCTTAGTTTTTTTATAATCCACTTTCACACCAGCTTTTTCCACTTCTACAGCTTCGTGGATGTAAGCTTTCAGAAGATGTTCCATTTCTACTATTTCCTGCACATTAGTGAAGCGGATCTGGCGTGCCGACTGAACATTTTCTGTTTGTTGGATCAGAATCTCATCAGGATCTTTCATCAATGCGCCTTTGAAAAATAAAATGGCGCAGTATTCTTTAAATACATGTATCAAAACAATGTTTCTGGTCTGATAGGTATAGCAGGGGACACCCCATTTCAAATCCTCGCTCAGCTGATAGCCGATAGCAGGAGAGTCGAGAACGATCATTCTCAATTGCTCGAGCTCTTTCTGCCATTTTCCTTTATTAAAATAGAAATCAACCTTTGCGTTCATATTAGTAGAATAATCGTCAGACTCTTAATGAACCCCGAAATGCACGCGCTGCATAGTACGACTCTGCGCCATTGTGATACAAAAAGACATGGTCATAGCGCCGGTCACAGAATAGGGCACCACCACGGTTTCTAATTTCATGAGGTGTTTTTATCCAGCTGGATGTTTTAGTGTCGAAATTCCCAAGCTTTTGAAGTGACCGGTATTCTTCCTCAGTGAGGATATCTATACCCATCTCTAATGCCATATTAATCGCGCTGTCAGCTGGTTTATGCTCCTTCCTCGACTCCAATGCCTCTGCATCATAACAAATGCTTCTCCGGCCTTTAGGACTTTCGGCAGAGCAATCATAAAAGACATATTCGTCAGACTGGTCATCATATCCAACAACATCAGGTTCGCCCCCCGTTACTTCCATATCGTCAAGGGACCACAGCTTGTCAGCATTTGACTCGAGCTTTGCCTTCACTTTAGCCCATTCCAGACCTTTGTGTCGGTCCATATTGTTCTCAAAACGAATTTTTAATATAGTGAGAAGCTCTGCGCGCTGCTCTGATGACAATTGCCTTTTCATTCTTTATTACTTATTTGAAAGGTTGTATGCTTTTAAATAATTCTCTACACTTTCATGCTCAAGACAAGGATAGTTTTCCGATCGTCAGGCCTGAAATACCAGGAAACTACAGTAAGGATTAATAATAGCATCGGGCCAAATAATTCCGTAAGACTATCTCCAACAGCTAAATGTGAAAGCACGGCGCCCGAAGCAGCAAAGAAAAAGCCTGCATAGGCCCACTCCCGAAGCAAGTTAAGGAAAACCGGCTTTCCGGGCAGCAGAATAGTCGTAACTCCCAGCAGTTTCCAAACACCGAGGACAGTAAGGAAATAAAGAGGATAGCCTAATCGCGTTATCATATCAGCTTCCTCTTTTAACTTCAATAATTGTACTACTCCGGTTGACGTCATGCCTAATGCCAGCCAGATTGTGGAAATCCAATACGTTATTTTCCCGGCCTTGCCTGAAGGCACATTTGTGTTTTTCATTTGTATATAATTGTTTTTAATGGTGATGAACCTGCCTGCCTGCGGTAGGCAGGCTCATGCAGGTTTCATAATGCCTATTTTAATCTGTTTACTATTTCCTGCAGGCGGTTGTGCGCCATATTTATGCCCTTAGAAAAAGGCAGCTGAAGCATTGCATCCCTGTCTGCAACTGACTTGTAGACAATATGCATAGTAAGCTTGCTTGTGCCCTCGGTGAGCTTCTCGAACAGCAGGAACTCGAGTTGGACCGGAAATGGCGTATTTTCCATCTCAAATGTGCGGGTGATCTTTTCGTTCGGAATAAACTCATGGATCACACCGTTGGATTGAAATACTACATTGCCCTGAGGATCGGATGTTTGAAATTGCCAGCTGCCGTGCTTTTTACTCTCCAGTTTAAGCACTTTCGTTCCCATCCATTGCTCAACAATTTCAGACTCTTCGTAGGCTCTGAAAAGTAATTCTACTGGAAGATCAAATTCGCGTGTGATTATAAGATCCTGTTTGCCGTCGTCGGCGTGGATTTTAGTTTTTAATGCCATATTATTTCGTCTTTTGGAAGTGATTTTTCCGATGCCTATTTGGGATATTTCTTCATAATACTTTCCAGTTTGTTAAATCGGGCGTCCCACATTTGGCGGAAGGGTTCAATAAATTCTGCTACTTCTTTCATTTTCTTCGCATTTATATAATACGATACCTCTCTTCCGCTTTGCTTTTGTTCGAGCAGTTCACATTCTGTTAGAATTTGAAGGTGTTTGGAGACTGTCGGCCTTGCTGTGTCGAAATTTGAGGCAATAGCTCCCGCGGTCATTGATTGGGAAGCTACCAGCAGTAGTATAGCTCTCCTCGTTGGATCTGCTATCGCCTGAAATACATCTCGTCTTAAATTCATTGTGTAGCTATTTGACTACAAATATATGTGTAGTTATTTAGCTACGCAAATAAATTTGCATTTTTTATAGTTTGCCGGGTAACATGTTAAGCTAACATATTGCAGATGTTTGCTTAAATCCTTATTTTGCATGTCCAATTATAATAACCTCATGAGAAAGAAAATTCAATTAAGCATGTTGATGCTTGCATTTGTTGGTGTGCAGCTGCAGGCTCAAACCATGAAATCTACCAGTCAGACAAAACTGATTGAGAAAGTTACCCGTAAGGGGAATGAGATCGTTATCCCTTACGAAAAGTATGTTCTGCCTAACGGTCTAACGGTTATAGTTCACGAAGATCATTCTGATCCTATAGTGCATGTTGACGTCACCTACCATGTTGGCTCAGCTCGCGAGGAAGTTGGTAAATCTGGCTTCGCGCATTTTTTCGAGCACATGATGTTTCAGGGATCTGATAATGTAGGCGACGAAGCCCACTTCAAGATCATTTCTGAAGCAGGCGGAACTTTGAACGGAACCACTAATCGTGACCGTACCAATTATTTTGAAACCCTTCCGAGTAATCAGCTGGAAACGGCTTTGTGGCTCGAAGCTGATAGAATGGGCTTTTTGCTCGACGCAGTAACCCAAAAGAAATTTGAGATCCAAAGATCTACAGTAAAGAACGAGCGCGGGCAGAATTATGATAACAGGCCATACGGGCTCGTTTATGAGAAAGCCTCTGCTGCTTTGTATCCTTATGGACACCCATACTCATGGACAACTATTGGTTATATGGAAGATCTGAATCGCGGAAACGTAAACGATCTGAAAAACTTTTTCCTCCGCTGGTATGGGCCTAACAACGCCACATTAACAGTAGGTGGAGATGTTACGCCAGCCGAGGTAGTTAAACTTGCTGAAAAATATTTTGGTCCGATACAAAAAGGACCGGAAGTACAGAACATGAAATTGCCTATGCCGGTTCTGAACAAAGACCGTTATATTTCATATGAGGACAATGTTCGTTTTCCAATGTTTCAGATGACATTCCCGTCAGCTCCACGTTTCCATGCGGACGAGGTGCCTTTGGATCTCTTAGCTGAAATTCTGGGAAAGGGGAAGAATTCAATATTGTATAAAAATCTTGTAAAAACTCAGAAGGCCGTTCAGGCTAGTGCTTCAAATCCAGCTGCTGAGCTGGGAGGAGAATTCTCTATCACAGTTCTTCCTTTTCCAACTCAAACACTTGCGGACATGGAAAAGCTGGTCAGAGAAGCGCTTCTCGAATTTGAGAAGACTGGTATTTCTGAGGATGCGCTTACACGTTTTAAGGTATCATACGAAACTGGCGAGCTTAATACGCTTTCCAGTGTTTCCGGAAAAACATCAGCATTAGCAGCTTACCAGACTTTTACTGGTAATCCAAATTATTTACCCCTCGACCTGAAAAGAAATAAGGCGGTGACGAAAGAGGATGTATTGCGCGTTTACAATAAATATATCAAAGGAAAAAATGCGGTTATATTAAGTGTTGTACCCAAAGGTAAAGCAGACGCCGTAACCGCTGCCGACAATTTTGCAGTAGACCCGACAGGTTATGTCGCACCAAAAGATCAGTACAGCGGATTGACTTATCAGAAAGCTAAGGATAGTTTTGACCGTAAAGTACGTCCGGCCTCAGGAGCCAATCCTGTCGTCAAAGTACCGCCTTACTGGACGGATAAAACAACGAATGGAGTTCGTGTCATCGGCGCCAAAAACGATGAAATCCCTACCATCACCTTATTGGTCTCGATTAAAGGCGGTCACAAACTGGAAGTTAAAGACCCTGGAAAGGCTGGTATTGCCTCACTGACTGCCGCCATGCTAAATGAGGCTTCTCAAAAATATTCGTCTGAAGAGATCAGCAGTCAGCTTGAGAAATTGGGTTCTTCTATTAGTTTTTCCAGCGGGTCTGACCGAATGAATATCTCGGTACAATCGCTTACAAAAAACCTTGATGCAACTTTAGCTCTTCTTGAAGAGCGGATGCTGCGCCCTCGTTTCGATCAGGCAGATTTTGACCGGTTAAAGAAACAAACACTGGAGTCCATCGCCAATCAGAGCACCCAGGCGCCGGTTGTTGCTTCAAATGTATATAACAAATTATTGTATGGTGAAGGCAATATTATGGCAATCCCGGGCATTGGAACTACAGCGAGTGTAGGATCAATCACTCTTGATGACGTTAAAAAATTCTATAGTGATAATTTCTCGGCATCTGTTGCTAATATCGTCGTTGTTGGAGACACTGAGCAAAAGGTGATTATGCCGAAACTGGCCTTTCTGAACAAGTGGCAGGCAAAACCAGTACAGATTCCCGCCGATGCAAAACCGGCAACAATTGACAAGACAAAGATCTACCTTGTAAACAAAGATAAAGCTGCTCAGTCTGAGATCCGGATCGGCTATATGGCCTTGCCGTATGACGCGACCGGAGAGTACTATAGGGCGGGTATCATGAACTACATCCTGGGCGGAGCATTTAATAGCCGGATAAATCTGAACCTTCGTGAGGATAAAGGCTATACTTATGGAGCTGGTTCAGGTTTTTCAGGTACTGAATCTGCCGGGCCGTACACAGCTTCTGCTGGTGTTCGTACCAACGTTTCCGATAGTTCCGTGGTCGAGTTTATGAAGGAGATTAAACGTTATAAAGAAGAGGGAATTACAGACGCTGAACTTGCCTTTGTGAAAAGCGCTATCGGACAGAGCGACGCACGCAAATATGAGACAGGATTCCAAAAGGCTTCCTTCCTGAACAATATCATTCGCTACAACCTTGATGAAGGGTTCGTTAAAAAGCAAAATGATATCTTGAAAAACATCTCTAAAAGCGAAATAAATGCGCTGGCAGCAAAACACCTGCCTGTCGATAAAATGAATATTGTGATAGTTGGCGACAAGGCTGCTATCAAACCCGGCCTGGAGAAACTTGGTTACCAGGTGATCGAAGTAGATTCAGACGGGAAATTGCTATGAGGGCTATGAGCTACCAGTAGTGAACCTTAAATGACAGGTTAAATATTATAAAAATTAGCCCGTCCCAATCAATCGGGGCGGGCTTTTCTCTTCCCCGACTGGGTCCCGGATCAAGCCCGGGACGGATCTCCTCAATGACACGCGGCCCAAGCCGCCGGTGTCGACCGGGACATTAAGTTTGCAAATTCAGGATGATAACTTAAAGCTAAGCTGGTCTATAGCCTGCTTGATTTTAAATTTATAGAGGAAGCGAGCTTCGCGTCTGCAGGAGATCCCTGCCTGCCGGCAGGCAGGCCCGATCAAGTCCGGGAAAAGTATTACACAGCGATAAAATCCGCTCTCATTGGACTAAAGACATCAACCAGCACACCGGCTTCAGTACATAGTACACCATGGATATCATTTGGCGGAGCATAAAAGCAATCACCCGCTCTAAGTATTTGCTTGCTCCCATCGATACTGGCTTTGAAAGCGCCGCTGGCTACATAGGTTACCTGCGAATGATAATGTTTATGTAATGAGCCTATTGCACCAGCTTCAAATTTCACTTTCACGAGCATGATCTTATCGTCGTAGCCGCAGATCTTTCTGGTTACACCGTCACCGAGATCTTCCCAGTCAGTTTCATTGTCGAGATAAAATAGAGGAGTATCTGGCATATAATTATCTAGAGAGTTCTTTTGAGACCGTTAAAGTATGAATAGATATTGACAGTTAGAGAAGCGGAAGGGGATTTTACCGCGGGGTTTTAAAATCGTACTTGAGTACATCAGCGACTAAATCATTCTCATATCCCTTTCCTACAACATATCTTGAAAGCAGGAATTTAAGCTTGTACGGATCGATCTCCCTAATAGTCGCATGTTTTTTCTCAACCAGACTTTGCAGTTTCGCCAGATAATCGTCAGGATCAATAGCATTCAAAGCTTTAAGGATCATTTTATCCGGAACTCGTTTTAACTTAAGCCCCTGCCTGATCTTATTTTTTCCCCATCCCTTTATCCTAAACTTCCCCGTGGTATAAGCAAGCGCGAAACGCTCTTCGTTGAGGAAGTTTGACTGAATAAGTTCGGAGATAACCTCTTCAACCTCTCTTTCATGCAAGCCCCAATCATAAAGTTTATTTCTAACCTCTTGTTGCGAACGCTCCTGATAAGCACAATAGCTTTCAGCTTTTACTTTAGATTGTTCCCTGGTAAAAACTCTGGGGGGTGACAGTTCGTTTCTCAAATCGATGAAATATCGCAATTATTTGAGTTATTCCTTAAAATTTAATGAAATTAGCAAGCAATGAACCATATACTTTATCCTGCGGAAGAACTAACGGCGAGCATGAATGCGAAAGCATCTGTTCAGCTTAAAGATGCTATGATCAGGACACTTTTGACTGACAGCAGGAAACTCAGTGATATGGTTCAGGGTTTGTTTTTTGCGTTGAAAGGCCGTCGGGATGGACACACTTTTATTGAAGATGTTTATAAGGCAGGAGTGAGGAGCTTTGTGATCTCGGATCCGGAATTCGATCATCTGAAATTTAAGGGTACTAACTTTTATCTTGTTGACGATACGCTAAAAGCTCTGCAGGACCTCTCCGCCGTTCACCGTTCGAAATTTGACTACCCGGTTATAGGAATTACCGGCAGCAATGGTAAAACTATAGTAAAAGAGTGGCTTTATCAGCTTCTTGCCCCCGAAAATAACATTGTCAGAAGCCCCAAAAGCTATAATTCCCAGCTCGGAGTACCTGTTTCCGTGTGGGAGATGAATGAAGAAAACGACCTTGCAATATTCGAGGCAGGCGTATCCACGGGAAATGAAATGGATGCGTTAGCAGCCGTCATCAAGCCCACCATTGGGATCCTTACCAATATAGGCGAAGCCCATAACGCGGGTTTCGAGTCGATCGAGGATAAAATTACCGAGAAATTAAAGCTGTTTCAGGGAGTAGACCTGTTCATTTATTCCAGCAAATATCTCAGTCAGTATAGCGGAGAGCTCCCCGGCACGAATAAATTCACATGGTGCTATCGGGATAAAGCAGATCTGGAAGTATTTGATGATGAGGTGCTGGAGGATAAATACCAATTCCTGCGCGCCAAATTTAATAACAAGGATGTAGAAGCAGTAATTCCTTTTACGGATCAGGCATCAGTAGAAAATGGCATTATTTGCTGGGCAACACTGCTGGCTTTAGGCTATGAACCTGAGGAAGCCGACAAGCGATTGGAAAAATTGCTTCCTATCGGGATGCGACTCGAACTAAAGACCGGTATAAATTACTGTTCAGTTATTGACGATTCATATAGCCTTGATCTTTCATCGCTTGCTATTGCGCTCGATTTTCTAAACCAGCAGAATCAAAATTCGCGGCGTACGCTTATACTTTCTGATATTCCCGGGCTGGATTCACAGGGAGTTTATGATGAGATAGGTCAAATGATTGAGAATAAATCAGTTGACAGATTGATAGGTGTAGGGCCCCTGATAAGTAGTTATGGTAAGGATTTTCCCTGCGAAACGGAATTCTATCAGTCTACAGATGACTTTCTTCAGGCATTTGCATCACTAAAATTTGGTCATGAAACTATTCTTCTGAAAGGAGCGAGGTCCTTTGAATTTGAACGTATAAGCCAGGTGCTTACACAGAAAGTTCATGAGACTGTTATGGAGATCAATTTGAATGCACTTGAACACAACCTCAATTACTATAAGGCCCTGCTGCCTCAAGGCTCAAAAGTTATGGCGATGGTTAAGGCATTCTCCTATGGAAGCGGCAGTTTTGAGATCACAAATTTGCTCGAGTTTAACAAAGTAGATTATCTGGCTGTAGCTTACGCTGATGAGGGGGTGGCTTTAAGAAAAGCTGGAACGAGCCTGCCAATTATGGTGATGAGCCCGGATTCCATGGCTTTTGATGCGATCATAGATAATAAACTTGAACCGGAAATATATAGCCTGAGGATATTAGAAGAATTCGTCGAATCTCTTACCCGTAAAGGCATTAAAGATTATCCTGTTCATATCAAGCTGGATACGGGTATGCATCGGCTAGGTTTTATGGAAGATGAAATGGATCAGCTGATTGAATATCTTAAAGATAGCCAGTCAATACATGTCCAGAGCATATTCTCACATCTTGTCGCGAGTGAGGATCCAAAACACGATAAGTTTACAAAACATCAGATCAGCCTGTTTACCCAGCTTTCTGAAAGAATACTTGAGATATATAACTACCCCGTCCTGAGGCATATGGCTAATACTTCGGGTATCAGTCGCTGGCCTGATGCAGCGTTTGATATGGTGCGGCTGGGTATAGGCCTTTACGGGATTGATCTCTCTATCAGCGACAAATCTCCTTTACAAACTGTAACTTCGCTGAAAACAAGTATATCTCAGATTAAACAGATTCCGGCAGGTGATACCATAGGATACGGACGGGAAGGAAAACTGCCTGAAGGTGGCACCATAGCAACAGTGAAGATTGGATATGCAGACGGCTATAGTCGGAAGCTTGGTAATGGTGTTGGCCAGATGATGGTTCGCGGCAAGAAAGTAAAAACCATTGGAAAGATCTGTATGGATATGTGCATGATCGACATTACTGGGATCAACGCAGCAGAAGGCGACGAAGTGATTGTGTTTAATGATAAGATCCGCGTAGAGGATTTAGCAAAGAAAATGGAAACTATCCCGTATGAGGTTTTAACAGGGATATCTCAGAGAGTGAAACGGGTTTATTATTATGAATAGAATAGTCAGAGCTTTATTAAATTATATGATCCGGGGCGCTCTCGTGCTCGTGCCTATCGCCGCGGCTATTTTTCTTATTTACTGGATCTTCGTCAAGGTTGACAGCGCTTTGAACATAAGCGATGTGATCTGGGTTGATCAAACGGGCACGCCAATTTATATTCCCGGACTCGGAATTCTCACCGTATTAGTTATCCTGATAGTAGTTGGAATCGTAGTTACCAATTTTGTAACTGATCCTATTAAAAAGTGGTTTGCCCGATGGTTTAAAAGATTACCTGTATTCAACGTTATTTATACATCCTTCAAAGATCTAACCGAAGCCTTTGTGGGAGATGATAAAAAATTCAGCGAACCGGTTGTTGTTGAGGTCAACGAAACGGGCCTGAAGAAAATAGGGTTTATTACCCAAAAAGACCTTTCTAAAATTGGTTATCCGGGCGAAGTCGCAGTTTATTTCCCTTTGTCCTACTCCTTCGCCGGACAGTTGTGCATTGTTAGCCAGGAGCGTGTGAAATCTTTAAACATGAGCGCAAGTGAAGCAATGAAGTTTATTGTTTCGGGTGGAGTGAGTCATTTATGAGATGCGGGCTACGAGAAATCAGCTCATGAGTTAATAATCCTATGAATCATATTATCCAATGAATCCTAATCACTTTTTTTAATATCTTTATCAAAACAACTCAGGTTGCCTCACCATCTGTGAGAGCTTAAAGTCATTAATCCTATTCCATTTCTCACCATCATGTTTTAGCAAGCTAAAATGCTCGACTGTAAAAGCTCGTTTGAATCGCGCGTCTTTATATTCGTTCCATATCATCGGAAATACCTCGGGCAGAATATCCCGGTAAGCGACAGTGAGATGCGGGCGGAAGGGCAAATTTTTGCTTCCCGGAGACTGTCTATCAATCTCATTTTTTCTGAACACAGAGGCCACTGCACGTTGTAATCTCATAATTTCTGGGTTCTTCAAAGCACGGATTACTACCGCATGACTATCAAATGCTTCAAAATTTTCAATATCCTGCCGGAAAGGCTGGAGGCCAGATGCTAAAGATTGAAGCAGTCTGATCATCCTGCCTTCAAATGCATCTTCAATTTTAAAGGGACGGTATAAGGTGATGTGCACGGGAGGTTTCAGAGCTTTCTGAACGCCGAATTTTTCAGCACATTGTAGTCTGATATCGTGTATCTGCCGTGAAAGATCTTCGGGGGGCAGGATAGCAATTAAATATAAACTAGTCATCTATTCTAAATTCGTGGTACGTAAATATACTAAAAATATTAGTAAATCCACGAATCTTAGAAATGTTTCTGGTGACGAATGCTACAATAAAAAGTAAGCTCCACGGGCCCGCCGTATTTAAAATATATTGAGAGGAGGCCTCTCTTTGACTTTAGCTTTGAATGTGTACTGTATGCCGACATTAATTGCATAATCTGCAAAAGCTGCATCACCCTGCCTAAAGGTTCCCGTGGTTTTCTGATTTTCCAGGTCAGTATAGCTTTGCGGACGATTTCTTCTTACGGCAACAGGAACACTCAAATTAAGCGTTAGGTTATTTTTCATGTATGAATATTGGGGTTCAATGGATAAAATATTACCCGGACGTCTAAAACCGCTGCTTCCACCGAACACATCATTTACAGGAACACCTTCATAACGACCTCCAACAGATATAGTGGATATATCGTTAAGAGAATAATTAGCCGCTATCCGGGAGGAGAATTGATCCGGAACTGAAGTGATAGCTTCGTTTGTCAATATTGGATTTAGCTTTTCTCTAAATGTGCGAATATTATTGGTTTCTCTCGGATTGACCAGGTAGAATGCACCTGCGGTTATTGAAAGCTTTTCTCTTACTTTAACATAGTATTGAGTTTCAAGGATGACACCAAATCCACCGTCTCCTAATTGAATGGATTGATCCACCGGTCTGACTTCGGGAGAACCGTTCACTCCAACATTGTAAAAAATATCACTAGAATTAAAATTTCCTGTAGGAAGCTTAATGGATGAACCAACCTGGAGGTTCCATGCTTTCGTCCCGGGTTGAAGCAGCCATTGTTGAATTCCAACACGAACATCCCCTAATCCTCGCGAAAACGACATATGCCTTTGCTTTCTGCCGTGCTCATACAGAGATGATCTCGTATTTATCTGGGTGGGTATTCCGAGAAGAATATTCGTCTTTTTTGACAACCAATAACTAACTGAATATTCCCAATTATGGGAGTTATTGATTACTTCTGTGCCATTTGCAACTCTATCTGCCTCCTCGTGAGTTCCTCTAAAGTGCCTGAATGACTTGAAATACCGGTAATTAACTCCGGCTTGTATATCTCCTTTTTCAAATAGATTATGAGTCATAGCGGCGGAACACACGCCGAAATGACGCACAGCAACACATCCCTGTCCGAAAACGTGCTGAGTTATTAGTAGGAGACTAGTGGCAAGTAAAAGTTTTTTCATACACTGTGCATAAGTTTTAAATCAGGACAATTTAACTGCAAATTAACTAAAAACAATTTTGAACGAATTTATAATTTAAAGTTTCCTAAGTTGATGTTAGCTCACAAGGGTTCAAATGGCGAGGAGATTTAATTAACTTTGCCGCTTTATCGCACTCGCAATATAATATGAACACTGTCATTGCGAGGAGGCACGACGTGGCAATAAAGATAATATTTTTGCGCTTTCTTAAATACAATTGAGGTTATGAATAAAGCAGTTTTTTTAGATAGAGATGGCGTTTTAAATAAAGAGTTAGGTGATTATGTATGTAAGCTGGAAGATTTCTCAGTGCTCGCGCATAATTTTGAACCTCTTAAAGAGCTGCAGGCCCGGGGCTACCTTTTAATTGTTATTACGAATCAGGGCGGACTGGCAAAAGGGTGGTACTCGCCTGAAACGCTTCAGCAGATGCATAATTATTTGATAAAATCTTATGCAGATCAGGATATAAAGATAACTGAAGCTTATTTCTGCAACCATCATCCGCAATATAATGGCAACTGCTTGTGTCGTAAGCCAGGATCATTAATGCTTGAAAAAGCAATTGCGCGTTTTCAAATAGATGCGTCTAAGTCCTACTTTATTGGTGATCGCGAGCGTGATGTGATTGCTGGCGAAGCAGCGGGTGTGAGGGGCATTCTGATAGACAGTGATCAGCCGATTGGAGAGGTTTTGGATTTAATTGCCTAGGTTTAGTAATGGGTAATCAGTAACAGTAATCAGCCACAGGTCTCCAGTAATCGGCAGTTAGATGTCGTACGCACTGATTACTGATTACTGATCACTAAATACTACTTACGATATGCCCAACAATCCGACTCCCGTGATCTCTTGAGTTCTCGATAAACCACTTGTGCGTGTTCATTCCTCCGCATACGACCCCGGCCAGATAGACCCCTTTCATATTAGTCTCCATCGTTTCAGGATGGTGTTCCGGAAGTTGTAAATCATCTTCAGAAAGTTTAATGCCCAGCTTTCTCAAAGATGAAAAATCTGGTTGGTAGCCTGTCATAGCCAGAACAAAATCGTTCTGGATCGTAATATTACCTCCGGAGTAGTTATTTCAACTTCACGCTCACTAATAGCATTTAGGGTGGAATCGAAATATGCCTTGATACTGCCTTGCTGAATACGGTTTACAATATCGGGCCGAACCCAATATTTTACCCGTTCGCCAATCTGTTTGTTTCGGATTACCATAGTCACCTCCGCGCCTTTACGATAGGTTTCTAGTGCTGCATCAACAGAGGAATTATTAGCACCAACGATCAGGACTTTCTGCTGAGCATAAAAGTGTGGGTCTTTGTAATAATGTCTGACCTTTGGAAGATCCTCACCCGGAATATTCATCAGGTTGGGGAGGTCATAAAAACCAGTGGATACAATAATATTTTTGGCGATATAACTGGATTTGTTCGTTAAGATAACATACTGTTTCGCATGCTTTTCTATGTCATCTACCTTTTCAAACAGACGAAGATTCAAGTCAAATTTGTCAGCTACTCTCCGGTAATATTCCAATGCTTCGGCACGCGTGGGTTTAATGTTATTCGATACAAAAGGAATTCCTCCAATTTCCAGCTTCTCGGACGTTGAGAAAAAGGTCATGTTTGCAGGGTAGTTGTAAAGAGAATTGACGAGACATCCTTTTTCTATGATCACGTAGGATAGCCCTGCCTTTTGCGCTTCTATCGCGCAAGACATACCTATCGGACCGCCACCGATTATCAAGATATCGAACTCGTTTTCCATATAAAGTTCAAGAATTATAAATTAGGTGGAGACCTAAACCATCGGTCACACTCTTGTTAGTTGTCATTGCGAGCATAGCGAAGCAATCCCAGCAATCAACACAGATTGCCTGCCTGCGGTAGCTACCCTGTACACACAAATATTATGTCATCTAAAAGGTGATCTTTGAATAAAAGACTTAATTATGGACGATTCATTGCCACCTTCATTATTTGTTCCGAATTTCAACGGTATGACGGGGGATAAACGCCTGGATGTCCGTGCCAAAGCTTTGTGGAACCAATTGTCCAAAAACCCAAGTTCGAATATCAGTGCCCTATCGGAAGACAGGTCTGAACAGATCGCCTATTACCGGTTGCTGGAAAACGATAAATTTTCAGAAGATGACCTTATCCGGGAGCTGGTCTCCCGTGTTATGCCGTTGGCCGTGGGCCGGGAACTGCTTTGCCTGGAGGATAGCAGCGAAATAAACGTATCCAAAAACAAGAACAGGTTGCAGGCCAATACCGGTTTGGGAAGGTCGGATAATGCGGAAAATTCCACTTGTTTTAAAATCCATCCGGGATTGGTCATCGATGCAAATAGTCTTTATCCATTAGGTTTTTCGGCCATCAAGGTTTTTGAGCGGCCAATAGGTCAGCCAGACCGGAAAGCAAGAAATTATAAGAGCCAGCCTATAGCGGAAAAGGAATCCCATAAATGGATAGAGGTCACCAACGATTCCAAAAAGGTTCTTGGATCGGCCAATCGGGTCACTTTTGTACAGGACCGTGAAGGGGACATCTTTGAACAATTTGCCCTTGTTCCAGATGCCAGGCACCACCTGTTGATCCGTTCCAGGACGACACGGAAGCTGATCGAGGGAGGGGATCTATATACAGCGGTGGGTTCATTTCCGGTTGCCGGTCATTATGACATAGATGTGCCTGCCGACAAGCGTAAAAACAGGCAGAAGCACGTGGCACGCATGGAAATACGCTACGGCTCGTTTCAGATCCAACGGCCTGCAAGTTTAAGCGGGAAAGGATATCCGCCCCACATTGCCATCAGGTGTGTCTGTGCGCAGGAAATCACGCCCGGGGTAGAGAACCCAATACACTGGAAACTCTTAACGACCCATGAAGTCACCACTTTTGAAGATGCCGTGAAAATGATTGTCTGGTATAAATGCCGGTGGTTTATAGAGCAGGTGTTCAGGCTGCTGAAGCATAGGGGATTTGGTATAGAAGATACCTTGCTGGAAACCGGGTGGGCGATACGCAAACTGGTACTGATGCAGCTATCGGCGCTGTTAAAGATCATGCAGATGAACATTGCTTATAGCGACCCCG
>NZ_JBBJNI010000019.1:29085-35019 GCF_037719425.1 Daejeonella sp.
GACCCCGAAGAGGGACAGCCCATAGAAGAGGTGTTCACATCTTCAGAGATAGAGGTGTTGGCCCACCTGAATAAAAAGTTTCAGGGAAAAACGGCGAAATCCCAAAACAACAACGATCCCAAAAAGACAAAAGGGGTCACGTGGGTCATTGGGAGGTTGGGTAAATGGAAGGGCTACAATTCTCAGGGACCTCCAGGTGTAATTTGCTTAAAAAACGGATTGGATCGGTTCACCAACATCATGGAAGGGGTAGGGCTTGCAAAAGATATGTATACAGGGTAGCTGCCGGCAGGCAGGCTCAAACGTACAACGTATAGCTTATTTTCCCGCCGCTTTCGCGTGATCCGCTAAGAATTGAGCCAATCCGCTATCAGTAAGAGGATGTTTCATTAAAGCCGACATTGCAGATAGGGGGCCGGTTATTACATCTGCGCCAATCTTCGCACAGTTAATTATGTGCATCGGATGACGAACAGAGGCCGCCAGAATTTGTGTCTCAAAACCGTAGTTATCATATATCAAACGGATATCTTCGATAAGAGTCAGGCCATCAGTAGATACATCGTCTAAGCGTCCGATAAACGGAGAAACATAAGTTGCACCAACTTTCGCAGCAAGCAATGCCTGGCCCGATGAAAACACTAAAGTACAATTAGTCTTTATTCCTTTTGAACTGAAATATTTTATAGCCTTGATGCCTTCGGCAATCATGGGAACTTTGACTACAATTTTAGAATCAAGGGCCGCTAATATTTCGCCTTCCTTTACCATATTGTCAAAATCAGTAGCAATAACCTCAGCACTCACATCACCTTCAACCAGGTCACAGATAGCTTTATAATGTTTAATGACATTTTCATGTCCTGTAATGCCTTCCTTGGCCATTAGGCTAGGGTTGGTGGTTACACCATCAAGTATACCTAAAGCTTGTGCTTCTTTGATTTGAGCCAGGTTGGCTGTGTCTATGAAAAACTTCATAAGTTCAATTTGTCAATTTGTTAATTTGTCGATTTGTCAATTGGCAACTGAGTTCAATCGCCACTAATATTTTATTATGAATAATCTGATTTCAATGCTAAGTATTTTTAGCCAGCTGGTTTTTTGTGGTGGCTATTATTTTCGTTATTATTTTTTGAATGATTTTTAATTCCTCTAATAATTGGGGGATGATCGAATCTTTTAAAACTTCATTGGTTAGTAATAACCAGTATTCGGCCTCATCTGCCTCCTTCGCCGCTATCTTAAATTTATGAATGAAGTCAGCTTTACTCTCGGCATTCTGGGCTTCCCTGGTATTTGCACCTATTGACATTCCTGAGCGCAGTAACTGGTTCGCCAATACAAATTGTTTGTTTTCTTGCAAGATTGGCGAGAGCTTTAATATTTGTACAGCAAAAAGAAATGTCTTTTCAACTATAATATTGTCATGAAGGGGAATCTTTGATGCCATTGACAAATTGACAAATCGGCTAATCGACAAATTGAAGAAAAAAATGGGCAAGCACCTTTTATCGCACCGCTACAACCTTCTACCCTTGCTGCGTTCCCACCCTGGGGGAGTTCAAAGGGAGCTGGTCGTAAAAGACTTGCCCGCGACAAAAGTAGGAAAAATTTGGAATTATAGCTCTCAGGGCACAAAATGAAGTGTGAAATACTATTTTAACAATGAAATGGTTATAAAATTATTATTTTGATAATTTACAATGTAAATAATGCTAGTTTTTGATTGAATGGTAAAAATTTTTGAAAATTAAGTAATCACTCCCGTTTTTATTAATTTAGACGGATTTATTAACTCTAGATTTTTGATGACAAATACTGATAGCCAGCAGCAAGGATTATATAGTGCGGATTACGAGCATGATGCTTGTGGAGTTGGTTTTATTGCAAATATTAAGGGCCGGAAGTCGCACCAGATCGTAAGTGATGCCCTTACTATTTTAGAAAACATGGAGCACCGTGGAGCATGCGGGTGTGATCCGGATTCTGGTGATGGAGCGGGAATTTTAATGCAGCTTCCACATGACTTTTTCCAAAAGGAAGCCTTGAAGCTAAATATCACCCTCGACAAACCAGGGAGTTATGGTGTAGGAATGCTTTTCTTGCCGAAGAAGGCCACTATTAAGGAGGCTTGCCGTATTGCAATTGCAAAAAGTGCTGAAAAACTGGGACTTGCTATCCTGGGATATAGAATAGTTCCTATTAATAAAGGTATTGTCGGAGACGCGTCATTCTCTTCCGAGCCCGATATAGAGCAAATATTTATCGAGAGGCCTGCTTCTCTTCATACACCTGAAGACTTCGAACGGAAACTGTATGTGTTAAAAAACCTGATCACTAAAACAGTTCGCGAGACTGTTAGAGGAGCAGAGGAGCAGTTTTATGTATGTTCACTTTCCCAAAACGTAATTATATACAAAGGAGAGTTCACCAGCAGTCAGATTAGGATTTATTTTCCGGACCTGACGAATAGCGAAGTGAGATCCGCATTCGGTATGATCCATTCAAGGTTTTCTACTAATACCTTTCCATCATGGAGATTAGCGCAACCCTTCAGGTTTATTGCTCACAATGGTGAGATTAATACTCTTAAAGGGAATCTGAACTGGTTTTATTCGGGTGTCAGGTCATTCGCCTCTCCGTTCTTCAGCAAGGATGAAATGGATATGCTGCTCCCGGTTATCGATAACAATCAATCTGATTCTGCCTGCCTTGACAACGTAGTTGAGCTTTTATTCCATTGCGGAAGGTCATTACCTCATGTGATGATGATGCTGATCCCTGAAGCGTGGGATGGAAATGAGCAGATGGACCCGATAACAAAGTCATTTTATGAATATCACGCTACCCTGATCGAACCATGGGACGGTCCTGCAGCGATCGCGTTTACTGACGGCCATAGAATTGGTGCAACGCTTGATCGCAACGGCCTTCGCCCTCAGCGTTTCGTTATAACTAACGACGATCAGATCATTGTAGCTTCTGAAGCCGGCGTTTTACCTGTAGATGAAGCGAAGGTAATCAAGAAAGGCCGTTTACAGCCTGGCAAGATGCTGGTTGTGGATACAATTAAAGGTACTATCATCGAAGACGATGAAATTAAGAAACAGGTAACTAACCGCCAGCCCTATGCGCAATGGCTTGAAAATTATAAGATCAGACTTGAGGATCTCGCTGAGCCAAGAGTAGCTTTTACTCAAATGTCCAACGAGTCGACATTTAAATACCAGCAGGTATTTGGTTATTCACGTGAGGATATAGATACCCTGATCAAACCCATGGCTTTGCTTGGAAAAGAAGCAATTGGTTCTATGGGAACAGATACTCCGCTGGCTGTATTTTCGGACCGCCCTCAGCATCTGTCAAATTACTTTAAGCAGCTTTTTGCCCAGGTAACAAATCCGCCAATAGATCCGATCCGCGAACGCCTTGTAATGAGCCTAGCAGGATTTATGGGTAATAATGGAAATATCCTTGATGAGGATAAGATGCACTGCCATTGTGTTGCACTGCCCCATCCGGTACTAAGCAATACAGAACTTGAGAAGATCAGAAGTATTGATACCGGGTCTTTTCAGGCTAAAACATTACAAACTTATTTTAAAGCTGACGGCCAGGCAGGTTCCCTTCAGCGAGGACTCGACCGCCTTTGTCGTTATGCAGAGGACGCTGTGCACGATGGATTCGAGGTTCTGATATTATCTGACAGGGCTCTCGATTCTGAACATGCACCTATTCCTTCTTTGCTTGCAGTTTCTGCAGTTCATCATCACCTTATTAAAAAGGGCTTACGTGGTGCTGTAGGTATAATGCTGGAGGCAGGAGATGTTTGGGAAGTACATCATTTTGCCTGTCTTATAGCGTTCGGTGCTACTGCTATTAATCCTTATTTAGCGCTCGCAACTATAAGAAAACTTAAAACTGATGAGAAGCTGGATACCACATTAGACCTGAAATCACTTTATAAGAATTATACAAAATCTGTAAATGATGGATTGTTAAAGATCTTCTCAAAAATGGGAATTTCTACTCTTCAGTCTTATCACGGTGCTCAGATTTTTGAAATTGTTGGCCTTAATAGAGAAGTTGTTGACCATTATTTTACCGGAACGGTATCGCGTATAGGTGGGCTGGGACTTGATGATATTGCACAGGAAGCTTTACACAAACATTTCACCGGGTTTAGAAGGACCGGTATTGAAGCACGGCTCCTTTCCGCCGGCGGTGTTTATCAGTGGAAACGGAGGGGCGAAGCACACTTGTTTAACCCGGATACGGTGCATTTGCTCCAGCATTCAACCCGCACAAATAACTTTGATGTGTACAAAAAATATGCATCACATATCAATAAACAAACTGACAGCCTTTATACAATTAGAGGCCTTCTTGACTTCTCTCATCATCGCCAGCCAGTACCGCTGGATGAAGTTGAACCTGTTGAAGCAATTTTAAAAAGATTTGCCACAGGTGCAATGTCTTTTGGTTCGATTTCGCATGAAGCGCATAGTACTCTCGCAATAGCGATGAACAGCATTGGAGCTAAAAGCAATACCGGTGAAGGCGGTGAGGACGAATTGAGATATGAAGTTATGCCTGATGGCGGATCTATGCGTTCTGCAATTAAACAGATCGCGTCTGCCAGGTTTGGAGTAACAGCAAATTACCTGGCTAATGCCGATGAGCTTCAGATTAAGATGGCGCAGGGGGCAAAACCGGGAGAGGGTGGACAACTGCCCGGTGATAAAGTTGATGATTGGATCGCAAAAGTTCGCCACGCAACACCTGGAGTGGGATTGATCTCGCCGCCGCCGCATCACGATATTTATTCTATCGAAGACCTGGCACAACTGATCTTTGATTTAAAGAATGCTAATCGCGCTGCAAGGATCAGTGTAAAGCTAGTGTCCAAAGCAGGTGTTGGTACAATCGCTGCTGGTGTGGCAAAAGCGCATGCTGATGTGATACTGGTTTCTGGCTATGATGGCGGAACAGGTGCTTCACCGTTAACTTCTATTGTGCATGCTGGCTTACCATGGGAACTTGGTCTGGCTGAAGCGCAGCAAACATTGGTTAAAAACAAGCTTAGAAGCAGGGTTGTCCTGCAAACCGACGGACAGTTAAAGACTGGGAAGGATATCGCCATTGCAACGCTTCTTGGAGCCGAAGAATGGGGAGTTGCCACTGCGGCATTGGTAGCAGGCGGTTGTATCATGATGCGTAAATGTCATCTGAATACCTGTCCTGTTGGGGTCGCCACTCAGGATCCCGATTTAAGGAAACTATTCACCGGTAAACCGGAGCATATTGTTAACCTCTTTAAATTTATCGCAGAAGAATTACGTGAGATAATGGCTGAGCTTGGCTTTCGGACAATCAATGATATGGTTGGTAAAGTCCAGTTCCTTAAAATGCGTGATGATGTAGATCACTGGAAGATCAAAAATATTGACCTTTCAGGTATTCTGCATTTTATGGATAACCCGTCGGGAATGACTTTACACAATAGCGAGAAACAAGATCATGCACTTGATAATGTGATCGACTGGAAATTGCTTGAAAAAGCAAAAGATGCTATTGAGAGTAAAACCCCTGTGTTTTCTTCGTTCGATATTAAAAACACTGACCGTACAACGGGTACTATCCTGTCAAATGAGATAACTAAAAAGTATTTCTCTGCAGGATTGCCGCACAACACCATCAATTATAAATTTACAGGATCGGCAGGACAAAGCTTCGGGGCTTTCTGTACTAAAGGTATTTCCTTTGAGCTGGAGGGAGAAGCTAATGATTACGTAGGGAAGGGGCTTTCGGGGGCACAGTTAGTAATCTATCCATCCGCAAAAAATACAACAACCCCTCAGGAGAACATTATCATTGGAAACGTCGCTCTGTATGGGGCAACTTCAGGTGAACTCTTTGTTAGAGGTCAGGCGG
>NZ_JBBJNI010000019.1:35029-40510 GCF_037719425.1 Daejeonella sp.
TGAGCGGTTTGCTGTACGTAACTCTGGTGGAACAGCTGTAGTAGAGGGTGTTGGTGATCATGGATGTGAGTACATGACAGGAGGAAGAGCCCTTATTCTGGGTAAAACCGGAAGAAATTTTGCGGCAGGAATGAGCGGCGGTATAGCCTGGGTGTACGATCCGGATAATTCATTTGTTACTAACTGTAATTGTGAAATGGTTGATCTGGATCCGCTTTCTATGCAGGATGAAGAAGAGATTCGGACCCTGCTTAATAAGCACGCGCAGCTTACGCAAAGTCAGGTAGCAAAGTATATAATGGACGACTGGGAACAACAGTCAGTATTTTTCATAAAAGTATTCCCTAAAGAATACAAAAAGGTATTGAACCTTCAAAAAGTTCAGCAATCAGCAGGATAATGGGAAAACCAACAGGATTTAAGGAGTATGGCAGGGAGCTTCCTTCGAAAACAGCCCCTGCAGAGCGTGTAAAAAATTATAATGAATTTGTTCATGAATATCCCGCAGAAAAACTGAACGAGCAGTCTGCGAGATGTATGAATTGTGGTATTCCATTTTGTCATTCGGGATGCCCCCTGGGGAATGTTATCCCAGAATTTAACGATGCGGTTTATAACGGTAAATGGGAGGAGGCTTATCTCATCCTAAATTCGACTAATAATTTCCCGGAGTTTACTGGCCGGATCTGTCCAGCGCCGTGCGAAGCAGCATGCGTGCTTGGGATTAATAAGCCTCCGGTAGCCATTGAGGAAATTGAAAAGCATATTATAGAGATTGCCTATTCGAAAGGATATGTTAAGCCAAATGCGCCGGTGTTAAGATCCGGTAAGAATGTTGCAGTTGTTGGTTCTGGCCCTGCCGGGCTCGCTGCAGCAGCACAGTTAAACAAGGCTGGTCATACGGTAACGGTTTATGAGCGCGATGATCTTCCTGGTGGGTTGCTTCGTTACGGTATTCCTGATTTCAAGCTTGAAAAAACGGTTATCGACCGTCGTTTACAGGTGATGGAAGAAGAAGGGATTAAGTTTATCTGCAATACTGAAGTTGGGGCAAACGGGAGTATGAAGGATTTCATTGATCAGCATGATGCTATTATTATGGCTGCAGGATCAACTATTCCGCGTAACCTTAACATCCCCGGCCGCGATTTCAAAGGAGTCTATTTTGCGATGGATTTCCTAAAACAACAGAATAAAACAGTTAGTAATATTTCTTTCCCTGATGAAAAGATCCTTGCTACTGCAAAGGACGTGATCGTTATTGGAGGCGGTGATACAGGTTCTGATTGTGTGGGAACGTCGAACAGGCAGCACGCTAATACTGTAAAGCAGTTTGAGCTACTGGGACAGCCGCCTGCAGAACGAAGCGGAAATATGCCATGGCCTACATACCCTATGGTACTTAAAACTACCAGCTCACATGAAGAAGGCTGTGAACGTTTCTGGGGAATAAATACAAAAGAGTTATTAGGTAATGATAAAGGCGAGCTAAGAGCGATTTTAGTATCAGATGTAAGCTGGGAGCTTGACTCATTGGGCCGTCCGGTGAAATTTGTAGAAATTGAAGGCTCTGAACGCGAGCTTCCTTGTCAGCTTGCTTTACTGGCGATGGGCTTTTTACATCCGCAGCATCAGGGGCTGGTGGAAAATACAGGCCTTGAGCTTGATACACGAGGTAATGTGAATGCTGTTGAAGGTCAATATGTAACTAATATTCCTAAAATATTTGCGGCAGGTGATATGCGCCGCGGCCAATCTTTAGTTGTTTGGGCTATCTCCGAAGGGCGTGAAGCAGCGCGCCGCGCTGATGAATACATGATGGGAAAGTCGAGTCTGCCGAGTAAAGACAGGGTACGAGAGTATGTGATTGGATAGAAGTTATACGTTGTACGTTTTAAGTTGCGCGTTGGAAAGAAGACTTATAACGTATGACGTCAACTTAAAACTATCCCAGCCCGCCGCTGATCCTATGAAATATCGCCTTACCATTCCATTCGCGTTTCTTACCGAGGAACATTCGTTTTGAAGTACCTGTAACTTTGTACCCATTCTCTTTAAGAAAATCAATACAAACCTGATTGTTTGATGGGAAACGTGCGGTCGGTTTGTTCCTCATTCTTATTTTCATCAATTCTGTCCCGGCCTGCGGAGTGATAGCCATTACAAACCCATCGAGGAGGTAAGGGAAATAAGCTCCCTCTATTTTACTATCTGAAATATATAAAAGAGAGGAGCGAAGATAGGGTTCCAATAGATCTATGCGGTCTTCTGCAGATATCAATCTGTCCAGAGCTAATACTTCTTCTTTGTGACCAACATGGAAAGGAATAACAGTTTCGGGGTTCAAAAGATACTGATCAGTATTCTTTCCTTCCAGATGTATATATTCTATTTCAACCTCAAACCCTAATTTTTTATAAACAGGGTATCCCATATCCGTAGCATCAAGATAAATGGTGCTAAACTTTTCACGGTTGAGATTTTTGATCAATGTCGAGGCCATTTTCCGACCTAATCCCCGGTTTCTGTGCTCAGGATGGACAATTATGTGCGCAAGCCATGCGGAGTCCTGGTGTTGAATATTGGTGCCGACCGCGATTACTTTGCCATTTTCGGAAATCTTTAGTGGCTGGCAAAAGTGGGATGCGGAATAATAGTAGAAATAAGGCCGTATATCTGTCCATGTTTCTGGCTGCAGCTCCCTGAGCTGATCTATGTCAGCGTTTTGCAAATCCTCGATCTCCATGAACTTATTTGGATGTTTGTGTTTTTTTCAGCTTTGAAAAGAAATCCCACAACACAATTCCAGCAGATACTACGATGTTAAATGAATGCTTCGTGCCAAACTGGGGTATCTCAATACACTTATCAGCCATATTCATCGCCTCATTACTGACCCCCTGCACTTCATTTCCAAAGATCAGCGCATATTTTTCAGATCCATCAGGTTTATGATCTGTGAGCATCAGACTAGTTTCAGCCTGTTCGATGGCGATTATAATATACCCTAAGCTTTTAAGTTCAATGATCGCTGCTTCAACAGTTTCATAATATTCCCAATCTACCGATTGTGTTGCGCCTAACGCTGTCTTTTCAATTTCCCGGTGAGGAGGCTGGGCTGTTATCCCGCAAAGGCAAACCTTTTCGACCGCAAATCCATCAGAAGTGCGAAAAATAGATCCAATGTTATGCATACTGCGAACATTGTCCAACACAACAACCAGAGGCAACTTTTCCTGTTTTTTAAATTCGTCGACGCCCACTCGGCCAAGCTCATCCAGCTTTAATTTCCTCATGATCAAAAATAGAGGGTTTTCTTCCATTTTCTTATCGGTTCAAGATAATTTATCATCATAAAACCTAATGATGAGATAATGCAAATGATAGTCAGGAACCACCAGAATAAGCTGAAGCCGCCATATTGAATAAGGATTGCACCATACGCGGGACCAATGATCTGGGCTATAGACCAGGCTATTGTGTAAAGTGCAGAATATTCCCCCCGATTGTCCTCATTGGAACGGCTAATCCAAAAGGCATTCATGAATGGCATAGTCAGCATTTCTCCAAACGTTATCAGCACAACTGAAATTACGGCTGCCCATGCTGACGGAGGGAGAATATTGAGAGCAATATAACTTAGTGCTGCCACGAAAATTCCGACTGAGATGAAATATAATGGATGCCTCCTTCCTTCAAGTTTATGTACCAGAACCATTTCGGTGGTTACAATTATGATCCCGTTAAGAGCCATTAGTCCACCGATGAATTGCTCCGTAAAGTGCCACTCCGATTTGAAAAACACTGGCTGCAGAATGAAGAACTGAAAAAACGATGAAGCAAAAGGGATGGTGAGGAAAATGAAAGCCAGGTATAGCTTGTCACGATAAGCGGAGCGGACCGGCGGCTTTTCTGGTGCGTCTTTTGCAGCTTTTTCTTTTCTTACTGCCGGCAAAAGCTTAATAAGAAGAAATCCCGCTAAAATATTAGTGCAACCGTCAACATAGAATAATAAATGATAGTCTATCGACGCAATAAAGCCGCCTAGAGCACCTCCAAATGACCAACCAAGGTTAATAGCAAGTCTGTGGAGCGAATATGCCCTCGTGCGTACTTTTTCGGAACTGTAATGCGCAATAGCTGACGAGTTTGCCGGCCTGAATGCTTCATTACACACACTTAGGAGAAATGTGCCAATCGCAAGGCTTAAAAACGTTTCGAGAAATGCAAGAGATATAAATAACACGCCGCCACTAAAAAGCGCCCCCAACTGCAGGTAGTAGAATCCAAGCTTATCACTGATCTTCCCGCCAAAAAATGCACCGACAATAGAACCCAATCCAAATAGGGACATGATCATTCCTGCCTGAACTATTGAAAAGTTCAATTTTTGAGTACAATAGATAGTCATGAACGGAACAACCATAGTTCCGCTCCGGTTAATGAACATGACTATCGACAAATACCAGTTTTCTCTGCTCAGGCCAGAATAGGCGTTCTTGTATAATTGTATAGGATTTGCAATCACAGCTCAAATATAAAAAAGAGGGGGAGATTTGCGGCCCCGCAGGCCGTAAATCTCCCCCTCCTTAAAATAAAATCTGTCATCCCAACGAAAGTTGGGACCTAGAATTAGTTTTTTGGTGCAGCAGGTTTTTTCTCTGCCTTTTCAGATTCCAGCCTCATTTCTTCAGCCGTTTTCCTGATCTCTTCCATTTGTTTCTTCCATTCCGGAGATTCAATTTTCTTTCTCATCTCTTCGGAATTAAGTTTCATTTCTTCAATCTTCTTTCTCCACTCAGGAGAGTCAAATTGCTTCTTCACCTCTAAACCATGGGCTTTCATCTCTTCAATTTTCTTTTTCCACTCGGGGCTGTCGAATTCCTTTTGCATGGCAAGAGCGTGAGACTTCATCTGTTCAGCATTTAACTTCATACTCTCTATCTGCTTTTTCCATTCCGGGCTCTCGAAATGTTTTTTCATTTCTTCAGTATGAACCTTCATGTCCTGCATTTGTTTTTTCCACTCCGGACTGTCAAAGTGTTTTTTCATGTCTTCACTATTAACTTTCATGTCCTGAATTTGCTTCTTCCATTCAGGGCTATCAAAGTGTTTTTTCATTTCTGTGACATGCGTCCGAATATTTTCCATTTGCTTTTTCCATTCTGCACTTTTGAAATATTCATTCACGTGATTGGTATCCGTATCAGCAGACAATGGCGGCAGTTGTTTCAGGACTGTTTTTAGTTTGGATTGCGCACCCAAGGTTTTCAGTATCGGCGTCTCAGCCTTGGCATTATAAGTAAAGGAAACAGGCTGGACTTTTTTAGAAATTGGCTTTTTGTCTGCTTGCGGAATGGTAGTCCCGGTGGGAATTATACATGCAACCGATACAAATGCTGCTGCTATACTTAGGAATGCAAGCAGACCTGATTTGGGGTTATTTTGCGGGGTTTTCATATTTTTTAATCGTTTAATGCG
>NZ_JBBJNI010000160.1:0-3217 GCF_037719425.1 Daejeonella sp.
GCAATGTATGCGAGCCATAACAAGGTTGATAACCTGATCTCAGCGATTGATGTTAACGGACAGCAGATCGACGGCTCTACTGAAAATGTCCTTTCTCTCGGTAATTTGAGAGCGAAATGGGAAGCATTTGGGTGGGATGTTCTCGATATGAACGGCAACGATATGACTGATGTTGTGCGCGTGCTTAACCTCGCTGTTTCAAAAACTTGTAAAGGCAAGCCCATCATGATACTTATGCAGACAATGATGGGTAATGGCATTGATTTTATGATGCATTCACACAAATGGCATGGTGTAGCTCCTAACGACGAGCAGCTGGCCCTTGCTCTGGCCCAGGTTGAAGAGACCCACGGTGATTACTAAAAGTCTTAAATAACGAAATGCATACCAACTTTGAGCTTAAGGCTTAAAGCATTAAGCTAAAAGCACCTGAATACAGATTTTAATATGAAGAAATACACATACACTGAGAAAAAAGACACCCGTTCTGGCTTCGGAGCCGGCTTATTGGAAGCTGGTAAAAAGAATGACCAGGTAGTGGCTTTGTGCGCGGATCTAATAGGGTCATTGAAAATGGATGCATTTATCAAAGAATTCCCTGAACGCTTTTTTCAGATAGGCATCGCAGAAGCAAACATGATGGGGATTGCTGCAGGATTGACCATTGGCGGAAAAATTCCTTTTACAGGAACCTTCGCAAACTTCTCAACCGGCAGGGTGTATGATCAGATCAGGCAGTCAATTGCTTATTCTGACAAAAACGTGAAGATCTGTGCCTCTCATGCAGGCTTAACCCTTGGAGAAGACGGTGCGACGCATCAGATCCTTGAGGACATTGGTATGATGAAAATGCTTCCGGGCATGACTGTAATAAACCCATGCGATTACAATCAGACTAAAGCAGCAACGATGGCAATCGCCGAACATCACGGCCCGGTATACTTACGTTTCGGGCGCCCGGTAGTTCCTGTTTTCACAGATGCTGATCAAAAGTTTGAGATAGGAAAAGCCTGGATGGTTAATGAAGGTACCGATGTTTCCATCTTTGCAACCGGACATTTAGTTTGGAAGGCTATCGAAGCAGGTGAAAAACTTGCCGAAATAGGTATAAATGCAGAGATAATTAATATCCATACTATTAAACCATTGGATGAGGCTGCAGTCTTAAAATCGGTGGCGAAGACGGGATGCGTTGTTACCGCTGAGGAACATAATCGCTATGGCGGATTGGGAGACAGCATTGCTCAGGTATTGACCAGAAACAATCCTGTGCCACAGGAATATGTTGCGGTTAACGACAGCTTCGGAGAAAGCGGCACGCCTGATCAATTAATGAAGAAATACGGATTAGACACTGAGGATATAATAAAAGCAGTGCAGAGGGTGTTGAAGAGGAAGTAGTTGTCGGTAATCCGCAGATGGAGAAAAAGTAATCAGTAATCAGTAATCGGTAATCAGTGCCCACCGTCCGTGCCGTATGCAATGAGTAACGATTACCGATCACAAATTTTCGTATGCACCGATTACTGACTACCGATTACAGATCACAATAGCCGATAACAACGAATGCAGGTAGAAGATTCAGAAATTCTTGAAAAGTTTGCCCTCGAAAGCACTCGCACTGAGGCTTTTAATCTGCTTCTGAAAAAATACCAGCAAAAGATATACTGGCATATCCGCAGGCTGGTCATCGATCATGATGATACTGATGACCTCGTTCAGGAAGTTTTTATTAAAGTTTGGAAAAGCCTTTCCAACTTCCGCAGTGATTCTCAGCTTTACACGTGGCTATATCGCATAGCGACAAATGAGAGTATTACTTTCCTGAACCGTAAGAAACAAAAGAATAATATTTCACTCGACGAAATTGCAGGTTATGAACTTGCAGAGACTTTGGCAGACAGTGCCTATTTTGATGGGGATAAGGCTCAAATGAAACTTCAGAAGGCCCTTTTGACACTTCCTGAAAAACAGCGTCTTGTTTTTAATATGAAATATTATGACGATCTGAAATATGAAGAGATCTCAGAAATACTGGGAACTACAGTTGGAGGACTCAAAGCCTCTTTTCACATCGCCGTGAAGAAGATCGAAGGTTATTTATTGAATACTGATTAAACCTTTTTATACACAGGGTATCAAAGGAATATGGAATTAAATGATAGAGATATAGATTGGCAGAAAGATGCGCCAACTCTTGCTGCGATAGGGAAAGCGATTCCTTTCACTGTACCCGCGGGGTATTTTGAAGATCTTTCCGGTAATCTGAACTCCAGGCTGCTTATTGAATCAATGCGTGTTGACGATAAGGATGGATTTAGAGTGCCTCATAATTATTTTGAGAATCTTTCGTCGCGGATAGAGGAAAGTGTGGCGGTTGGAAATCTCAAAGCGCTGGCGCCTTCTGAAGGATTTACTTTGCCGGAAGGATATTTTGCCGGACTTACAGAACGCATAAACACAAGGATTGAAGAATCGGCAAAAAGAAAGACACCGGTTGGCAGGCTGTTGACGTCATGGGTGAGCTACGCTGCTGCAGCGTGTATAACTGTTATGATTGCAACCGGAATTTATTTCAACTCCGATTCACAGAATTTCAACGAACAGCTTTCCGAAGTTCCGGATGAGGAGATTATTAATTATCTGCAGGCGCACAGTACTGCCGGAGATACACCATTTATTATTGAGACTCTTAATCCTGATGGGCTGGATCAGGTCACTCCGGATGTTTCAGCTGATGAATTAGAGCAGTATATCAACAGCACAACATTATGAACGGACAAGTAAAGAGGGGATTGTGGGTTTTTGTGATGTGCCTGGCATTTACTTTACCATCATTTGCACAAAAAAACTGGGGACGATCCGAACAGATCGAATCTATTAAAGTGGCTTTTATAACCAGCAAGCTTGACCTAACAAGCGATGAAGCGCAAAAATTCTGGCCGATATACAACAATTATACAAAGGAATTTTTGGAATTACTGAAGAAAAGAAGAGAGGCCCGGTATAACAAAAACTCTGATCCTGATGAAACAATCAATGCCGAGCTTGTTTATGAAAGTAAAATGCTGGAGCTAAAAAAGAAGTACAGAAAATTGTATGCAAAGGCTATCCCGCCGCAGAAGATCCTGGCCTTATACCGGGCCGAGAGTGAATTCCGGGAGCATTTATATAAACAGCTTAATATTATAGATCCGAAAATAGTGGTACTGCTTGG
>NZ_JBBJNI010000160.1:3227-9245 GCF_037719425.1 Daejeonella sp.
ATCACTTGAAGTTGAGCGTGCTGAGGGTATGTACCTTTACGATCCCAGCGGCAAGCGATACATGGACCTGGTTTCTGGTTTCGCGGTGAGTAATACCGGCCACCGGCATCCTAAAGTTGTAGAAGCTATAAAACACCAGGTCGATAAATATCTCCATTTAACGGTCTATGGAGAATATATCCAATCGCCTCAAGTAAAGTTTGCAGAAAAGCTTGCTTCTGTTCTTCCTGAAGGACTTCATTCCGTTTACTTTGTTAATTCCGGAACAGAAGCTACCGAAGGCGCTTTGAAATTAGCGAAGCGCTATACCGGAAGATCTAACATAATCGCGTGCACTAACTCCTATCATGGCAGCAGTCAGGGAGCATTAAGCGTGATGGGGAATGAGTACTACAAGCAGGCCTATCGCCCCCTTCTTCCCGGAATAAGCTTTATCGAATTCAATAAACTCGCGGACCTGGATCTAATAACCGAACAGACTGCCGCTGTGATCATGGAAACCATTCAGGGCGAAGCAGGAATACGGGTACCTAATCCCGAATACATGCTTCAGCTGCGTGAAAAATGTGATAGCACTGGAACTTTGTTAATCCTGGACGAAATCCAGACGGGTTTTGGGCGCACAGGTAAATTATTTGGCTTCGAACACTTCGGTATTATCCCGGACATCCTCTTACTTGCCAAAGGTATGGGTGGTGGAATGCCTATAGGGGCTTTTATTTCATCCGGCGACATAATGGGTGTTTTAAAAGAAAATCCCATCCTGGGACATATCACGACCTTTGGCGGGCATCCAGTAAGTTGCGCGGCAGGTTTAGCTAATCTCAATGTAATACTCGAAGAAAAACTCATGTCTGACGTTCACCTTAAAGAGAAACTATTCCGCAAACTGCTTCATCATTCACAAATAAAAGAAGTTCGCGGAAAAGGCCTAATGCTGAGCATTCAACTGGATTCATTTGAGCAGGTTGAAGCTGTTAGTAAACGCTGCCTTGAAAAGGGAATTATTATAGATTGGTTCCTGCATTGTGATACTGCGTTGCGGATCGCTCCGCCGCTAATTATCGCCGAAGAAGAGATCCATCAAGCTTGTGAGGTTATTATTGAAGCGATTCAGTATTTATAGATCCTTATAAGCATATTCGTTCGGTAAAAAATCGTTTCATGTACATCTTACCCTATTGTGTTATATTTACTTTGTAACATATTAGTGGTATTGAGAATGAGCAAGTGGCGATCAAAAATTTGGGACAAATCAATTTTACCGATACAAGAACCTCATGCTCACATAGGGTTTAAGGGGGGCTGTTAATTGTAAATTATGGAAACTTTACCTTTGTTCTTACAACTTCTTAAAAAGAATTTTATCATATATTCAATTATTACTTCGGGAAGTTTTGCACAGGTTGATCTGAAAACGAATGAGCACGTGTTATGGGGCGATAAAGCTATAGAATTCAAAAATTTTCAATTGAGTGAACACGAGCAATTTTCTTCTGTGCTTGTAATGTTTACAGAAATGGGAATTCACATGAACTTCCAAACTGCCGATCCGAAATATTTTACCAATACCAAATTTTATTTTAATGAAGACACCACAGTGAAACTGCATAACCCATATAAAATGGATGGTGTGCCTGTAGACCACAATTCCAAAAACCTGGGGGAGTTTAAAGAATTCAATCCTCCGGTGAGGATTTCACTGCACAAATCCAGTGTGTATGGTTACTCGATCAATATTAACGTTGATGATAAAGAAGGAATGGAAAAAATGCTGAAAAGAAGCTTTGATGAGGAAAATTAGGGCATAGCAGCAAGGGCTGTCTGTCTGCAGTGACAAGTTCAGGAACTGCAGCCTGCAATTAAAAAAATATTGAGATGAATCACATTAAAACAACTCTGACACTTATATTATTATTTACTCTTCTAAAAACCGCTCAATCACAAGATTTAGAAAGTAAAATCGAATTCGAAAAAAAAAGGATTGAGAATTTTTTTTTAGATAATATTCCTTATAAAACTACGAAAGATTCCACGATGATATATGCATTTGCTTACAAAATTACCGTTTTGAAAAATGCAAATGGGGTACTAGAACAGACTTCTCTTACTGCCAGTGACACCGTAGCTTTTAGAATTTATCCCGGCTATGAATTTTTGAAAACAATTAATTATGATTTGTTTATGAAGGATCGAAAAGCGGGTATCTTCATCTTTCCTGTTTTAATAGAGGTAATCGGTTCTCAGTCAGAAAATTACAAAAAGGATATACTGTCGAATTATTTTGTCGAAAATGTTTTCAGAGGAAACATTTCAAAAAATGTCGCAGCTATGTTTTATTATCATCCGAATGAAAACAATAAAACAGAAAGTTATACCTATTTCGAGCCTATTCTTATGAGACTGGACAAGAGAAAGATGTACTAAATAGCTGGCCGGAAAAAAATGTCCATGCACGGAATTGTACTGTTGGTCTTATTCTTTTTAAATGAATTCCAGTGCGACTTTCAAGCACCGGTACGTTTTCCTGAATTTGAAAAATATGTTCTTAAGAACTATCGGGCTACAAAACAACAAAGGTCAGAGTGCAAGTTCATTTATGCCTGTATAGTTGTGCAGACGGACAAGTTTAATAAAATCATCGATCTTCAATTCAAGAATGATGTCTCCGGGGATATGAAAAGCAGCCTCAGTTTTTTGAAAGGGTACGAATTCCATGAAAAATATAAGATAGCTGAAAAGCCAATTTTATTTTTTTTGACAGTTGACCAGCAGGATATTTGTCCCATGGCGTCGGATACAACCAATGTTACAATCCTGGTATTGAAAGAGTCATTAACTATAATTAAAACTCAAATAGGTAAAAACTCTGAATCAATAATTTTATATGATGTTATTCCAGTAAAAATATTTAAGCCAAGTCATTAATAATCTGGCTTGATCTGCTCGATCATCCCAATTTGCTATATATACGCCACTTCTACCGTGCAGTCTCAACCAGATTGTTAAAAATGATTGAATATGAATGAGGCATTCCAAAAGCTAACAGAGTATATTCACAATAAATATTCAATTCCCTATAAGCAATTGACCCGGGAAAGCGAAATTGAAAAAGATTTAAAAATAACCGGAGATGATGCGGTGGAATTTATTGATGATATTTTTGTAAAATTTAACGTTCAGTGTAAGCGGTTCGATTATAACAAATATTTTGAGCCAGAGGGATTTGGATTTATTAACTTCAATAAGATCATCGGCTGGTTTATTAAATTACCACAACAACCTACAATAAAACAAAGGCTTACGTTAGGGGATATTGAGCATGCTATTACCACTGGAGTGTGGGAAGAAAAAGAATAGTTAAATAATAAAGTACGATAACTTGCTGAAAATCGCCCTTGCAGCCACAGTAGCAATTTCAATTTTCATTGCGATCGTATATAGTTTTATTAACGGCCTCGACAGCGAGCGTTTTCCTTTAACTCTAATCTTCAATGCCGTCTTACTCGTTCCCTTGCTTTTGACCATTTATTATGGCTGGCGATTAGTAAAGAATGTCAATGACAACCATGCTTTCGAAATCATCATAACGATATCTACAATATTTGTGCTTTTACCGCTCTTTGTTATCTACAGATTTATACAAACGCCAGACTGTGCTTTCCTGTATTTTTTAATCATATCGATATTCATCGTTTTATTGTGGGTGTTAAATGTAAAAAGCTATTTGTCTCAAAAAAATAACAGGAAGGATTCTAATTCATAACAAATGTACATTATGAGATATTCGTCTCTTTTAAAGATAGCGCTCGGATTCTCATTGATCTTATCATTTGTAGCTATAATGATAAGCAGAGCCGGCGGACAGGGATACAAACCTATATTTTCTGATGGTGTGTCATAGGCCTATTACTTCCTATTTATATTCTTTACTTGTATTTTTTACACACGAAATACAACTTCGTAGTAGGAATAAGTCTATTTATCGCAATCCTATGGCTCGTCAATTTCATAGTTTATCTTTTACAGATGCGTTTGCCGTGAAAAGCTGACCGCATTCTTTTGATGCTACTCAGAAATTTGGTATTTTTGGAGTAAAATTTCATTTTATGGAAACTGTACTTGTTAATGTTGAAAAGAAGTCTGACATCGCTTTTCTTCTAAGTCTTGTGAAGAAATTAGGGATGTCTGCCAAACCGCTTACTCATGCTGAAGTTGAAGATTGGAAATTAGCTCAAAAGATTGAGGCCGGTATGAAGACTTCGAGCGTTCACCGTGATGAGGTAATGAAAGCTTTAGGAAAGTGAATATTGATTTCAAAAAAACATTCCTTAAAGAACTTAAAAAACTAAAGAATAAAAGCTTAAAGAATTCCATTCACGAGTGTATTATTCAAGTTGAGGCCGCCGAAAACGTTACTCAAATAAAAAATATAAAAAAACTAAGAGGGTTCGACATTTATTATCGAATAAAGGTCGGTGATTACAGGATTGGAATCAAAGCTGAATCAGACACCGTATATTTTGTTGTTTTTGAACACAGAAAAGATATTTATAAAGGTTTTCCATAAAAGGTGACAAATGGCATTCAACAAACTACACTAATTAAGATTAGCTGACCGAATGTGTGAGGGTAGCACTTGATAGCCCGCAACCCGCGACTCTCTATCCCAACATTATCACATTAAACCCGTACCTTTGCGCCAAAATAAATTGCTGGCATTTTTAGCAGCAATATTAAAATCAATACATGTCATTCGAAGATTTAAAATTAATTGAGCCTATTCTAAGGGCTTTAAAAACAGAAGGTTATACTATACCGACTCCAATTCAGGAACAATCAATACCCATTATATTAGACCGGAAAGATCTGCTTGGCTGTGCACAAACAGGAACAGGCAAGACTGCTGCATTTGCAATACCTATTCTACAGATACTTGAAGGGGGTAAAATATACGACAAAAGCCCAAGGGCCATTAAATGTCTTATTCTTACCCCAACGCGTGAACTGGCTATTCAAATAGGCGAAAGCTTCGGCGCATATGGCCGTCATACAGGAATGAAGCACACTGTGATTTTTGGCGGAGTTTCCCAGGGATCGCAGGTATCTGCATTAAAATCTGGTATAGACATTCTTATAGCAACTCCGGGCAGGCTTTTAGACCTGATCAATCAGAAGTTTGTACACTTGCATCACCTCAAAATATTTGTACTGGATGAAGCCGACCGGATGCTGGATATGGGCTTTATTAATGATGTAAAAAAGATTATTACGAAGATTCCGCAGAAACGGCAGACGCTGTTCTTCTCGGCAACAATGCCGCCGGAGATCCAAAAACTTGCAAATACGATACTGGTTGATCCCGAAAAAGTAGAGGTTACCCCCGTTTCAAGTACTGCGGATACTATTGATCAGTCTATATTCTTCGTGGAAAAAGGCGACAAGAAGAAATTGCTTATTCATTTGCTGAGCGATAAGGCAGTCAAATCTGCTCTGATATTTACCCGCACCAAGCATGGTGCAGATAAGATCGTAAAAGACCTTGTTAAAGCCGGAGTCAAAACTGAGGCGATCCACGGTAATAAATCGCAAAACGCACGTCAAAAAGCTCTGTCCAATTTCAAGACCGGACAATTAAAGGCATTGATTGCGACTGATATAGCTGCACGGGGTATTGATATTGAAGAGCTTTCTCACGTGATCAACTATGAGTTGCCAAACGTTCCCGAAACTTATGTTCACCGTATCGGCAGAACCGGTCGTGCGGGATCAAGCGGTATAGCACTTTCGTTTTGTGACGATGAGGAGATGGAATATCTAAAAGATATCGAGAAACTTATTTCACGTTCTATTCCTGTAGTCGAAGACCAGCCTTATCATATGAAAGGCGCTGCATACCTGTTATCTCAATCAACGAAGAAAAAAGGCGGATCAAAGGGCAAAAAAACCGAGCGGTCGGATAATACCTCCGGAGCTAAAGGAGCTCCGAAGAGATATTTTGGGAAAAGAAGGTAAAAG
>NZ_JBBJNI010000020.1:0-6748 GCF_037719425.1 Daejeonella sp.
TGGGTAATGAAAATAGTCCGGGAGGAGGCGTAATGGTTCGGGTGCGTGGTTTTGGTACTATTAACGATAACTCGCCCTTGTTTGTGATTGATGGGGTACCAACCAAGGGTAATCTGAATACGTTGAACCCCAGTGATATTGAGTCTATGCAAATTTTAAAGGATGCGTCATCGGCCTCGATTTATGGAGCCAGAGCTGGCAACGGCGTGGTAATTATTACAACTAAGAAAGGCAAGAATGGCGAACCTAAGATTACATTCGACTCTTATTATGGTACCCAGCAGCGCGGAAAAGTGCTCGACTTGTTAAATACCAATGAATTGGCTCAGCTTACCTGGGAAAGCGAAAGGAATGCGGGCAATCTTAAAAATGGCAACCCTTCTAATCCACAGTATGGTAATGGCGCACAGCCGGTAATTCCTGATTTTATTTTTCCTACAGGGGTATCTGCCAATGATCCACTGGTAAATCCAGCAAATTATACGAGCAATATTGACGACCCGAATTTTAACAAAACCAAGTTTTTAATTACCAAAGCCAATAAAGAAGGCACACGTTGGATGGAAGAAATTTTCAATCCGGCGCCGATGCAGAATTATCAACTGGGCGCAACCGGCGGCACCGACAAAGGTGCATATGCTTTTTCGGTTAATTATTTAAACCAGGAAGGTATTCTTAAATATACTTCATATAAACGTTACTCAATACGTGCCAACACGGAGTTTAAGGTAAAAAACCGGATACGTATTGGAGAAAATATGCAGATCGCTTCAGGGCAGCGGGTTGGTCAGGTATCGGGTAATAATAGCGAAAGTAACCCAATTTCGATGGCTTACCGGATGCAGCCAATAATTCCGGTTTATGACATACAGGGCAATTTTGCCGGTACGAAAGGTGGTGGTCTGGGCAATGCACGTAACCCGGTTGCGCTGCTTGAACGTGGAAAGGATAATATAGGTGAGGAAATTCGATTGTTTGGAAATGCTTTCGCGGAAGTAGATATAATAAAAAACCTTGTCGCCCGCACCAGCTTTGGAGTGGATTATAATTTATTTAATATCAGAAGCTTCACTGTACGCGACATCGAATCAGCAGAGGCAGCTCAGACGAATAGTTTGAATACTAATAACTCTTATGGACGTGACTGGACCTGGTCTAATACCCTAACGTATAATACTACGATCAAAGAAAGGCACCGGCTAAATGTTTTGGGTGGTACCGAATCTATAAAAGCTTATGGAGAAAATTTCTTCGGGAGTCGTAGTGGTTTTATTGTAAATGATCTCAGTTTCCGTTATTTAAATGCAGGTGTGCTGGCTCCAGCTAACGGAGGGGGTGCATTTGACTGGCGTTTGTTTTCTTATTTCGGTAAGGTAAACTATGCTTACAATGATAGATACCTTCTGGAAGGAACTGTTAGACAGGATGCCTCATCACGATTTGCTCCGAAATTCAGGAATGCGGTTTTCCCTGCACTAAGTGTCGGATGGCGTATCAGTGAGGAAAGCTTTATGGACGGTATAACTTTTATTGATGATCTTAAATTACGTGCTGGATGGGGACAAACCGGTAATCAGGAGATCGGAAACTATAATTTTGCCTCTACTTTCCAATCTAATCCCGACCAATCTAATTATGATATTAACGGTACACGTAATTCAGTAGTTATCGGCTACGACCGTGGCCAATTTGGTAATACCAATGCTAAATGGGAAACCACCAGTAGTACCAACATTGGTTTTGATGCCGCCTTATTAGGAGGACGTTTTGATGTCATTTTTGATTGGTATACCCGCTCTACTACCGATATGCTATTCCCTGTGGAAGTTCCGCTTACCCAGGGGATAGCTACTAACCCCTTTGTAAACATTGGAGAGATGAATAATAAGGGGATAGATGTAGGTCTTAATTACAATGGAACTGCATTCTCTGATAAGCTTAAGTTTAGCATCGGAACGAACTTTTCTACCTATCGGAACAATGTGGTGAAAACCAACGGAGACCCTAACACAATTTACACAGGATTTGGATTACGTATACCTGCAGTAACAGCTACCAGGCAAGGCAGTCCTCTTTCATCTTTTTACGGCTATACTATTGATGGTATTTTTCAGTCGGATAGTGAAGGGGCCGCCCATGCGAAGCAACGTAATGGTATTGATAATGTAGCCGGTCGTTTTAAGTTCAGGGATTTGAATAGTGATGGAATAATCAATGCTGCTGATCAGGACTTTATTGGTAGTCCTCATCCCGATTATACTTACGGGCTGAACCTGAATGCTTCGTTTAAAAATTTCACATTTACAGCATTTGGACAAGGCGTCCAGGGCGTCCAGCTATTTAATTACACTCGCTACTGGACAGATTTTCAAACTTTCCAAGGTAATAGGAGTACGCGCATGCTCTACGAATCATGGACTCCTGGCAAAACTGACGCAAAATTACCGAAGTTGCGTTCCGGTGATGCAGCCAGTAGCGTACCATCTAATTACTTCCTGGAGAATGGCTCCTATCTCCGCATTAAAAACATTCAGTTAGGATACAATCTGCCTTTAAAATTGATTTCCAGGGGCGGTATGAGTTCTGCTCATGTTTATATTCAGGGACAAAACCTATTTACTTTTACTAAGTATACTGGTCTCGATCCTGAAATTAATTTGAGAGGCTATGGGGATGGTAACGACCGTCAAATAGGTGTTGATGAGGGTGCTTATCCATCAGCTAAGAATTTGCTGTTTGGCGTTAACATTAGTTTTTAATAAAATTTAAATAGTAGAAAAGATGAACAAGAAAATATTTAGCCTTGCGGCATTTTTAACTGCAAGTTTATTCATGGCCTGTGGTGATGAATTTTTGACTACCAAACCGAAAGGGGTACTCAACCAGAAAGATTTAGAAAGTAGACAGGGAGTTGACGCCTTGCTCATCGCAGCGTATTCGTTGTTGGATGGCGTGGGTTCAGGCAATACAGCATGGCACAGCGCTATTACTAACTGGGTATATGGAGCTGTTGCGGCCGATGATACCTATAAGGGTACTGATGCCGGTGATCAACCCGAAATTACATTTATTGAAACCTATAACTGGCTACCTACCAATACACATTTTAGAGGTAAGTGGCGTCATACTTATGATGGTGTAGCACGTTGCAATGATGTTTTGCAGGTGATGGCCAATGCGAAAGACATGACAGCTGCAGAAAAGGCGCAGGTCACTGCTGAAGCTCGTTTTTTACGTGGCCATTATCATTTTGAGGCAAAAAAAATGTGGAATAAAGTACCTTATATTGATGAAAAAATGTACGATCCAAGTAATCCTGAAAGCACTAAAGTTTCTAATAAAGAAGACATTTGGCCAAAGATAGAAGCTGATTTTAAAGCCGCTTATGATGTACTGCCGGTAAATCAGACTCAGAAAGGCAGGGCTACTAAATTTGCAGCTGGCGCTTATCTGGCAAAAGCCTATATGTTTCAGCGGAAATTTGCACAAGCCAAGCCGCTTCTGGACGAGATAATAGCGAGTAATAAATACACCTTGGCTCCTCTAATCTTCGACAATTTCAATGCTGCTACTAATAATAACGGCGAATCAATTTTTGAAGTGCAGATGTCGGTAAACGATGGTTCACCAGGTGGAATTAATGGCAATAATGGTAACATTTTGAACTACCCTTATACCGGGCCATGGAATTGCTGTGGTTTCGAGCAGCCTTCCCAAAATCTGGTAAATGCTTTCCAAACTCAAAATGGTTTACCTTTACTTGATACCTATAATAATGTTGATGTAAAGAACGATGAAGGTTTAAGTGCCGCTGATCCTTTCACGCCTCATACAGGTCCGCTTGATCCACGATTAGATCATACTGTTGGTCGCAGAGGGATTCCTTATCTGGATCATGGCTTCCATACAGGCAAACCATGGGTGCGCGATCAGGCTTACGCAGGTCCATATTCTCCTAAAAAGGCAGTTTGGTCGAAAGGCTTTTCCCACGCTACTAACAGAAATAATTCAAATAATTATCGCTTGCTACGGCTGGGCCATGTAATATTATGGCGAGCGGAAGTAGCTGTCGAGGAAAATGATCTCGAAAAAGCTCGAACCCTAATAAATCAAATTCGAACAAGGGCAGCAAATCCAGCAGGATTTGTGAAGATGTCCGATGGAAGTCAGGCTGCTAATTATGTAATAAGTACGTATTCAAGCCCATTTGCTTCACAGGTTATTGCACGTAATGCTGTTCAATTTGAAACCAGGCTTGAATTTGGAATGGAAGGTCACCGATTCTTCGATCTGGTACGTTGGGGTATAGCAGATCAAGTGCTGAACGAGTATGTTGCAAAAGAAAAGACAAAGCGAACATATTTAAACGGTGCTACATTTAAAAAAGGCTTAAATGAATATTATCCTATCCCGCAGGCCGAAATAATTAACAGTACTGTGGCAGGAGCCAATACCCTGACCCAGAATCCAGGTTATAATTGAGTTTGTAAAGGACTTACATTTGTAAAGATCCTGAGCAAAATTATATGTTAAATAGCTGAATAATGAATTTGCATGGCAAATTGTTATTCAGCTATTTGCTTTTAATGGTTTGTATACATCTTTCCCTGATTTCTTCAATGCCGAGGTTAAGACATATGTGATTGAAGGCCAAAATATTTGGAAATTTACTGATAATAATTTTCGATATAATCGGAGTTCACCTTGCTTTTTGCTCTTCAACTGATAGTTCAGGCGGAAAGAATCGATAAGGTCATGTCATTTGCATAATCATTTATTCTTCTATAAACCCTATCTTTGTACAATGAAAGGTATCACGGGCGCCCTTATGCTTTTTATATTCGTATCTATTTGCCTGGATTCTTTCGATGTTCAAGCCCAATGTGCTATGTGCACTTTAAATGCCGATAATTCAACGCAAAACGGCAACACAGAAGGTAACGGCCTTAACGATGGAATCCTATATTTACTTGCAGCACCCTACATTGCTGTTACTGTTGTTGGCTTCATTTGGTATAAGAAATACAGGCGTAAAAATGTTGCTGTGCATATGAAGAGCGGGAAGATAAACCTTAATTAAGTTGAGAGTTGAGAGTGGAAAGTTGAGAGTATCTTTCGGGCGAAGTAAAACTGATTTTCGTCCAGAACCTAATAGCTAACGCCTAACACCTATTTCCTACAAATGATCAAACCCGCGACATTCACTTTTCTCAAAGACGTAGCGAAGAATAACAACAGGGAATGGTTTCAGGAAAATAAGGCCAGACACGATGAGGCCCGCAGCAATGTCCTTGAATTTGTAGGTGAGCTGATCACTGGACTGTCGAAAATAGATAAAACGGTCTCTGCTGATCTCGATCCAAAAACCTGCGTTATGCGGATATATCGTGATGTCAGGTTTAGCCTGAATAAAACTCCTTATAAGAATAATTTCGGCGCGGGAATTTCTCAGCAGGGAAAGAACTTTAACGGCCCTGGTTATTATTTACATATTCATCCTGAAGAATCTTTCGTCGCGGGCGGATGCTGGATGCCTGAAGCAGAAATGTTAAAGGCAATCCGGCAGGAAATTGATTATAGCGGAAATGATTTTCGTGATATTGTGACCGCTCCTGACTTTAAGAAATATTTCGGCGAACCCGATCAGGAATATAAACTAAAAACAATGCCCAAGGGTTATTCGGCAGATCATCCGGATATTGAATACCTTAAACTGAAAAGCTTCACTTTTACCCATAGCCTGGATCCGAAGGAACTTAGCCGCCCTGATGCAGCAAAAACTGTTCTTGCAGGATTTGAAAAACTTCATCCTTTTATGATCTTTTTAAGAAACGCCATATCCTAATTCGCTTAAATATCATGAGAAAAATAACCATTCCGATCCTCTTTATTGTACTGATAACTGCATTTGCATCTTGCGTAGTTATATCTCCTAAAAAGTATAATGCATTGCTTGCTCAAAAGGATTCGCTTTCGCTCGGCTGGGAGGGCGCAAGAACTAAAATTGCATCGCTTGAAGACGAAATCGCCAGCCTTAAATCAGATACAGCTTCACTGAATTCCCGTATTGCCGGGCTTGAAGGTAAGGTTCAGGGTTTGGATGATAATCTGAATTCGTTGCGTTCAAACAGCTCAACAGAAATAAGTAAGCTTTCATCAGATCTCCAGAAACGCGAGGCAAGGCTAAAAGAAGTAGAAGAAATCCTCCGAAAGAGAGATGAGGCGACTAACGCGCTAAAGAATAAACTTCAAAAGGCTTTGTTAGGATTTCAACAGAGCGGCTTATCTGTTGATATAAGAAACGGCAAAGTGTATGTTTCATTGACAGATAAGTTACTTTTCAGCAGCGGAAGTATCGTTATTGATGAAAAAGGTAAGCTTGCCCTGCAGGAACTGGCTAAGGTTTTAAAGACACAGCCTGAGATCAATATCTCTGTGGAAGGACATACAGATAATCAGCGCGTGGTTAATCTTGGACAGATAAAAGATAACTGGGATCTGAGTGTTCTCCGGGCAACGTCAGTTGTCAGGTTTTTAACTGAAGGCGAAAAGATTGAGAACAGCCGTATAACTGCTACCGGCAAAGGTGAGTTTCAACCATTGGAGGCCGGCTCTACTCCCGAGATCAGAAGCAGAAACAGGCGTATAGAGATCGTTCTTTCGCCGAAACTGGATGAATTGTATAATTTGATTAAATGATGGGAGTTAAAATCTATGCCAGCGGTTGAAAATGCGGCCCCGTGGCCGC
>NZ_JBBJNI010000020.1:6758-26762 GCF_037719425.1 Daejeonella sp.
TTTTCAACCGCTCTTTTTACGTAGGCAGTTGTCATCCCAGCGTATGCTGGGATCTCTTCTTAATTCACTGCAATTCACCTTTTTAAAAGGTGCATCTTATCTCCCTAAATCAGTGCAATTTCCATAAAACGCAGCAAACCAATGTTCATACCATTTTAGGTCCCGGCTCGGGGGCAATGTCATTAAGTTAAGTGGCGGGAGGTTCTGGCCTTCGCCAGAATGACAAGACATAAGTAGGGATTGGGGAGATTCCAGCCTTCGCTGGAATCTGAGTAATCTTCATTGGCTCGTTATTAAGTTTTGTGTGCCACCTCGGCGAGATCGCTTTTTGGAACAATAACAAGCTGCGATTCCAGCGCAGGCTGGAATCTCCTATTTCTCCAAAAAAGTTGTCATTCCCGCGAAGGCGGGAACCTAAATATGACGTATAAATATTAGTGGTATAAGCTTAACTTAATGACATTGGGCTCGGGGGCCGGGATCGAAGTGTCTGGAATCTGCAAATTTCAATATTGTATTTCCATTTTAAAATGGGCTGATAAAATCTTTAAACAAAGAAAGCTCCTTGTCTTTTTCTGAAAGGATCACTTCTGACGGGTCAATGCCCCAGTCGATGTTGAGATCCTGATCATTCCAGAGAACGCCTATTTCTGACGCTTTATCATAAAGGCTAGTCACTTTGTAAGCGAATATGGTATCGTCTTCAAGAGTTACGAAGCCGTGTAAAAAGCCTGCCGGAACCCAGAACATATTGTGGTTAGTTTCATTTAGCTCGACCACGACGTGTTCGCCATAAGTTGAAGAGTTTTTTCTTATGTCGACAGCCACGTCCATTACCCGGCCTTTTATTACCCGAACCAGTTTTCCTTGTGCACTTGGATCTCGCTGAGCATGTAAGCCCCTCAAAGCGCCTTTCTGTGATAGTGATTGGTTATCCTGAACAAAGTCGGCGTAGATACCTGCGCCGTCGAAGGCTTTTTTGCTATAGCTTTCGTAGAAGTAACCGCGGTCATCGCGCCACAGTTTGGGTTCAATGAGGAAAAGCCCTTTTATTTTAGTCTCTGTAAAAGTCATCGTGCATCTAAGAATTCCATGAGGGTACGGAATGAAACAAATTTGTTGGTGAATTCAGCGGGGAAATCTGCCTGAAGCGCAGCAGAATAATTCTGCTTGTACTCATTATACTTGTCAATTGAATCAGCGATATATTGAATACAGTATGTAATTCCTTCATTAGGAGAGTCAAGTACCTTTAGCAATCTGTTTGAAGCAAAACAGCCTGTGTCCATTACTTGCCCGATATGAATATTCTGCATCCAGTTGAGCCAGGAATCATGAATGCTGTCCTCGATGATAATCGTTACGTTATATAAGATCATGAGGCGAAGATAGGAATAGAAGTGTGGCTTATAAAATTTGTAAATAATTGTATTTGGGTTATGACTAAAAAGACTAAAATTTATGTTGTTTAGAGTATTAAAATTGGGAGGAGTTTTTTGAGGTTGCCCCGTGGGCGGGGCCCGGGCTTTCCGCTCCAATCTTTTGCCCTGCGGGACAAAAGGATTTCCGCTTCAATCCCTAACCCGATCTAAACGCTGTGAAAAAAAGATCTTCTTGCTGTATTCATTCCCAGATTAACCCAATTTGTCGCCCCTAAGAAGCCTGAACCTCTTCCTCGCTTCGATAACATACAGGCTGCCCGGAAAATCAGTGATAATCTTTTGATATAATTCCAGAGCTTTCGATGGCTGTCCTAATTTGCTTTCGTAAAGATCAGCGAGCATGAAAAGGGCATCATCCCCCCAAAGATCGGAAGTATGTTTGTCAACGATTTCCTGTAGCTGCGCTACCGCTTTATCAGTCTCATTACTTTTGAGGAAGATCCGTGATTTTGCCATCAAAATATCGTCGGCAAGGGAATTTCCAGGGTAAAGAATATTAAGACTGTCCAGCAACGATAATGCTTTGACTGGCTGGTTTTTGAATATCAGCAGATCGGCGTAAGAATATTTCTTGAGCGCGGCAGTATCAGTTTCTTTTTGAAGATTGTCAGATATAAGCAGGCTGAGGTTAAGCGCGTCATTAGCTATTAATTGCGTTGTCGAACTCTTGAGCACATCCAACTGCGCTTTTGACCATACGTAATCCCCCTGAAAATATGAGAGCTTTGCATTCCTGAACTTTGCTTCTTGTCCGTAAGTGTCATTAGAAAATTGTTTTTCAACTTGTCCGTACAAAAGTGCTGCTTCCCAAACTTCCCCGGTAAGAATATAAATATCCCCGAGTTCGAGTTTTGCCTGTGCAAGAGTGACGGTAGTAGTTCCAGGAAGCGCAATTAATTTCGATAGCTCTTCCCCTGCCTGGGCCGGTTTTTGCAGATAGAAGGCTTGCAGATTGGCAAGTTGTCTTATTGCCACGGACATGTTCGAACCACGACCGAATTCGCTCAGCTGCGCTAAATAGTCTTTTTCCAATGCAAGCAGATCGGATTGACTGAATCTAGCAGACGTTAGCTGTTTAAATTTTGTATATAAAAGATCCATTTTGGCGGGGATGTAGTACTTCCCATCGCTTCCTTTTGAGACCACATAGTTCAGCGCTTCCACCGCTTGTTCATATGCAAGATTGGATAATAGAAGGCGTGATAATTCAGACACACGGCTTCCATCTTCTTTTAAACGGCGATCTAAAGCCAGCGTTTGCCGGAGGGCCATATCGAATTCTTTTTGCTGGATATATTGCCAGGTAAGAAATTCGGTATAAGCAATATTTTGAGGGTCTTTCTGCAAACGCCTCAATAAAGCCGTTTTTAAAAGATCATAATCGGCTTTGTCTTCTAAAATGGCAGCCAGAACGTTTTGAGCCTGTGGTAACATTTCCGGATTAGTATTCAGAAGTCCCAGATATTCCTGAATAAGCATCGGTTTGTCTTTCCGGTAACGGTAAAGGCTTAATAGATCAAATGAAAAAGCATTCTCATCGTTTATAAGCTTACGGCCATTGAGCAGGGCTTTAACAGAAAAATCATAACCCTCGGCTCTGTAGAATGTTATTGCCAGGTCTTTTATCGCAAATTCGTTGGCAGGGAGATCTCTGATAAGTTTATTAAACCACTCCAGCGCTTTTTCCTGTTCACCCTTCTCCTGATAGACGCGACCTACATCAACTGCGTAAGTGTAATTGCCTGGATTTGCCTTTAATAATTTTTTTGCAAGGTCTTCGGCCTCGTCGTATTTTTTGGTCTTTAAAAGGCAAGTAAAATAAGGGTCGTAATAGCCTGCATTTTTTGTCCGGTTAAATAGCTTCTCGTAAATGACGGCGGCCTTGTCAAATTCGCCAGTCTGAAAGTACTGGACTGCCAGTGCTTCATCGGAATTGAGCTGGGCCTTGACGACCGGCGAACCCAAAATTATCAACATCAGAATAACAATTCTTTTCATGTCTGCTCCTTTACTATAACACGCTGAATACTAAGATAACGATAATGCGTAACCATTAATATGCATTGCCCGGCTTTTAATAAAGTACGGTCAAATTTGACTTGAAAACCCACTTGTAGTTTAAATGTTACGCTCTCAGTAATTCGGTTTATAAATCTTTTGCTAACTTGAAAAGTTAAATTCATAATTTTTCGGTGACTTTTAATATTTAGTAAATTTCGGTTGCAATTTTGCAATGAAACCGAATTGTAGATTTTGTACAGAGTTTCGGATTAACGGGAAATGCATCAGTTTAAAAAATATTTTTTCTTTTTTATATTTCTTTTAAGCATATCCTGTACGATGGAAAAGACGGTAGATCGAATACCCGTCGAAAACTTCTTTAAGGAGGCTTTTAAAACATCCTTTTTAGTATCACCGGATGGGGAATATATTTCATACCTCAAGCCGGAAAATAACCGGATCCATATCTACGTGGAGACCTGGGATGGAAAAAATACAACTCAATTAACTTGCGATTCAAACAGAAACATTGCCTATCATTTTTGGGCCAATAACGATGAGCTACTGTATTTAAAAAATGAATCAGAAAGTAATGATCCTGGCCTGTTTGCTGTAAGGAGAGACGGATCAAATAAGCGAGAGTTATTATCCTTTTCAAAAACAAAAATACGCCTGATAACATCGGAGCCCGTTAAAAATAATAACGTACTCGTGTCGCTGAACAAGCGTGATTCTACAGTTTTTGATGCTTATCGATTGGATATTCAGACAAGCAAACTTTCATTAATTGTTAAAAACCCGGGTAATATTACAAAGTGGTATGCTGATAGAGATGGCCAGCTTAGGATGGCTATTGCCAGCGATGGGGTCAACGAAACATTGTTATACCGCGACTCAGAAAAGAATGAATTCAAAGCCGTTTTAACTAATAATTTCAAAGCGAGTATTTCCCCGTTAGGGTTCAGTAAGGACAATACGTGTATTTATGCGCTTTCTAATAACAACCGCGATAAGACGGCGCTGGTGGAGCTTGATTGTGTAACCGGAAAAGAGCACCGCATTATCTATAGTAATTCTGAAGTCGATGTCTCTGAGGCTGTCTTTTCAGCGAACAGGGATAAATTGATCTATGCAGGATACGAAACGTGGAAGAAAGGGCGTCATTACCTCGACGATTCTGTAAAGGCAAGGTACACCCGGCTTGAGAAGCTCCTCCCAAATGCCGAACTGAAAGTTGCCAGTGCGGATGCTTCAGAAAACAAGTTCATCATCCGGACTTATACCGACAGAAATCCTGGTTCATATTATCTCTATACATATAAGGATAATAATCTGAAGAAACTCAGTGATGTCAATCCTTCTATAGATCTGGAGGACATGGCTGAAATGAAACCTATTTCATATAAGTCGCGCGACGGTCTGACTATAGATGGATATTTAACCTTGCCGAAAGGGAAGAAAGAGACAAACCTTCCGGTGGTTGTAATGCCCCACGGCGGATCAGATTCACGTAATAGCTGGGGTTACAATTCAGAAGTCCAGTTTTTAGCCAATCGGGGATATGCAGTATTTCAAGTGAATTTCCGGGGTTCAAAAGGGTACGGGAAGAAATTCTGGATCGCTGGCTTTAAAGAGTGGGGAGGCAAGATGCAAGATGATATTACTGACGGTGTTCACTGGCTCATCCAGAAAAAGGTAGCGGATCCCACACGGATAGCAATATATGGATCCAGCTTTGGGGGTTATTCAGCCCTTCATGGCTTGTGTTTTCAGCCGGATCTGTACCAATGCGGAGCTTCCTATTCGGGTCTGACCAATTTGTTTACCTATCTGAAAGGTATCCCGCCTTATTACAGGCCATACGTTCAGATGTACTACGAGACAGTAGGTAACCCTGAGGCTGATGCCGATTATTTCAGGGCTGTGTCACCTGTTTTCCATACAGATAAGATCCGTTCACCTGTCTTAATTGCACAAGGCTCGAGAGACCCGCGTGTCAATATGAATGAGACAAATCAGTTTGTTAAGGAACTTAAGAAGAGGAAAGTTCCGGTAACATATATACTCAAAGAAAACGAGGGTCACTTCTTCCGGAACCCCGAGAATAAGTTGGAGTTTTACAGGGAACTTGAAAAGTTTCTTGATAAAAATCTAAGAATGGAGTAGTTAATGAAGGAGTATCAGCAGAACTACCGGAAAAACTTCTCCCTAATAATAATCTTTCTGATATTGATCACAGCCTCTATGGCTATAGCCTTCTACTTAGCATATAATCTTACAACGAAATATGTTGAGAACGAGTTTGTATCACAGAAAATTGAAGTTCTCGAGGAGACAGTAAAACCTTACAATAACTTTTTCCAGAACAAGATTCCGGAAATCACATTTTATCAGGGCTACCTCGACTCAAGTCAGGCTATTAAATATGTCGATACGATATTCCGGAAATTTAAATTTGTTGACAAAATTGTCTTTTATGATGCAGGGATTAGTAATCATAAAATCCCCGATGGCGTTAAGGTGAATAATTTCGCGATCGCCCCTAAATCAGTTTATCAGTTTGCCCGCAATATCAATAAAGACTCCGTTTTGCTATTCAGGGAAAATCATCTCACCGGTTCCTTTTCGTTGAAAACCGGGGATGAGTTCAATAAAATGGCAATTAAATTTACAGGGTTCATCGAATCATCAGACACAACTAAGGACCTGAGCGATGATGATAGGTTCAATATTTTTTATACCATAACATCAAAGCGGATAACGTACATGAATATCCCGAGGAGGGAAGACTTAAAAATGTACAAAGAGATAATGACCAAAAACCTTCCCCCGTCACCGGTCTATGAGCTCGATATGCTTACTTTTTATTTAGATCCGTTTAAGCTTAATATTAAAAACACGAATCCTGAGCTTTATCAGCATATCAGTATTAAGCCTTTAGTGTATGAGTCTTTAGCAAATGATCCCGAACTGGTGAGTAACGATCTGCCATTATCGGGTCCTTTTTCTGACTATAAATTGTATTTCCGATCGGATAAGGGCTATTTAATGAGGGAGATCAACAGACGATTTCTTCCAATTGCAGGTGGATTATTCCTGACCTATAGTATCCTCGTTTTGATAGGGTATTTGATTTATCGCAATCTGAATATAAACAGTAAGATGTTTAAACTGCAGTACGATTTTATTAATAACCTCACCCATGAGTTCAAAACGCCTGTTAGTGTGATTAAGATCGCCGGGAACAACATAAGGAGCGCTACTACACTTTCGGATCGCGAGCGGCTGCATTACGGCAAGATACTGGACGAAGAGGCTGATAAATTGAACGACCTGATGAACAAACTTTTATCGTTCACTCAGATCGAGAATAAAGCGATAAAGATTAAAGAAGAAAATGTCAATCTGGAAGTTTTCAGCCAGAATTTGATCGATGCATATCAGCTTAAATACCCCAAATTTGATATTTTATGTAAAATTGATGGGATAGAGTATTTTAAAACAGATCCCGTTCTGTTAGGAAGCATCTTTCAGAACCTGATAGATAATGCATACAAATACTCAAACCCGGATACCAAATACCTTAAAATATCAATCAAGAAGGTTAAAAAGAACGTCATAATGAAATTCACTGACCATGGAATTGGTATCCCTGCAAGGGACCTGGATAATATTTTCAGAAAGTTTTTCCGGGTGCAAAATCAATACAACCAACAGGGTAGCGTTGGATTAGGTTTGGCATTCTGTAAAGAACTGGTTAATTTTATGAACGGAACTATCACAGTTCATAGTGTAGAAGGAAAGGGGTCGGAATTTAAAATTGAGTTGCCTTACGAAATATAGATATGTCAAAAGAAATTAAAGTTGCTGTTATTGAGGATGATGAGAATCTCCGCTTTCTGGTTGTACACCGTCTTAAAACAGAAGGGTATAAAGTTGTAGAAGCTTCTGACGGTGAGACGGCTGAAGAGCTGATCATGACGGAGCAACCCGATATAGTACTTCTAGACTGGATGCTTCCCAATAAGCAGGGTTCTGAGGTTTGTCAGAACGTACGCAAGCTTGGTTTTAACAATATCGTTGTAATGATGACAGCCAAAGCTCAGGATGTCGATAAGATCGATGCTTATAGTTTTGGAGTTTCGGATTACGTTACCAAACCTTTTAACATGGACGTGCTGGTTGCACTGATCGATAACAAAGTAAAATTTGTGATCAACAATGAGAAATCCGAAGTGTACAGATTTGGAAATATGGAGCATCATCCAAATACACACTCCCTTATGCGCGATGGCAAAAAGATAGAGCTGACCATCCTGGAAAACAGGATACTTCTTTATTTCTTAAAGAATGCAAATACGGTTATCAACCGTGATGAGCTTATGATGGTTGTTTGGGGTTACAATTCTGATGTGAATACACGTACCCTTGATATGCATATTGTACGACTTCGTAAGAAAATTGAAAACAATCCGGACCGGCCGCATTTTATGCAAACTGTAAGAGGGGTTGGGTATAAGTTTGTAGCTGAGTAACGTTATAAGTTATACGTTATACGTTATACGTTATACGTCTGGGCGGATAGCACAGCGTTTAGTAACGTATAACCTACAACGTAGAACGTACAACTCAAAAATATATGTCCACATAATCCGTGGTCGTACCGTCGCAACTTATCATGTTTTGCAGCCTCCAGTACTTGCGGGTGCCTGTTGCTTTAAATAGTTGCTTCCCGGTCTTTACGCAAGGTTCCCCTGGATTAGCATGCACATTGTGCTCAATCTTGCCATCAAACTCAAGCTCACGGTCATTTAACGGTTTTATCTTCCCTTCTACCCTAAGATAGATTCCTTTTTCGCCTGTCTGGCTTCCTTTAATATTATACCAACCATTGTCAGAAGTGGTGATCATCGCTGAACCGACCTTTTCCCAACTTATCCAGTGCAGTGTCAGGTCATGTCTACCCGCAATGGTTGGGGAAGGGCTCGTCGGCACTACTTCCGGTGCTTTCTGGATCGTGTCACCTTCGAAGGTTCTTTCAGATTTTTCTATAACGGCTTTCAGGCTGTCATTTTCTTTTCTCAGCTCAAAATTTTCTTGTCTTAGATGCTGATCGGCCGTATCCCCGGTGTTTGGTTTACAGGATGCAGTACTCATTAAGGCCGCAAGTATAACTGTTGGTAGTTTCACGGGAAGAGGTATACAAAGACGATACCAAAGGGAGTTGTACGTATGTATTACGTTCTACGTTGTACGTCTGAGCGGTTAGCACAGCGCCCACAAGTTAAAAGTTATACGTTGTACGTTATACGTCTGGACGGTTAGCACGGCGTTTAGTAACTTACAACGTATTACGTATAACTTACAACTTAACAAGTTTTTTCTCAAACATCTCGCGCCAGTCGGTACTTAATTCTTTCAGATTCACGAGTCTCTCGATCCATTCTTTATTTTTTGCATCATGGTAGCGGACATGATTCACATCCATTACTGAGATCTTTTCCGGATGAGAGCTAAGGTGGATGAGTTCGTCGGTGTTTTTAACCACACCGGGTATGATGGTCCTGAGATAATAGCCGGTAAAGCCTGTCTGTTGAAGATGGACCGGAAACTGTTTGTAATTATACCGGATGCCAATTACATAGCATGGGCCGCGGGGCTCTGAGACTTCAACGATAGCTTCGCCAAGCTGGTAACGGTCGCCGATAAAAACATTGCTCTCGAGAGCGTATTCTCCGGTGAGTGTTAGATTTTCGCCGAACGCTGCAGGGACAAGGTCAAAGCCGAGTTCATTTTTCCACTTTATGAAATGATCTGAATTGTAACAACAGATGGCCTTATCGTTACCCCCGTGATGTTTCTTATCCTGAACCATGTCGCCCGCAAAGGATGTCATTCCCAGCTCAATACTTTCAGCCTCAATTGGGATCTTACAGTAGGCGGTTTTAACAGACTGGTGATCGGCTACGATGACTTCAGGTTTTCCGATAACATTTATAGATAAAATTCGAATGCTCTTCATAAAGGCAAATAGCTGCAAAGTAGTACCATCACGAACTGGACAATCATCGTTCCGTCAAGGTAAAAGAAGTAATAATATTCGTTCTTTTGCCACTTTGATTTAAAGATCAACCAGCCGGATAAAATAATAGTAAGCATCAATCCCAGGAAATTGCCGTCGATACCTTTTGTGAACAGACATAGTAAAACCAAGTAAATCAATAACATACCCTGACAGATTAGTAATGCTTTTCTCTCGCCAAGGATAACGGGAATGGTTTTCAGCTCATTAGTCTTATCCTGAAAAAGATCCCGGATATCAAAAGGCACAGTGATCGCGGCAATGAAGAGAAAACGTTTGGCTATCAGAACAATGCTGTCGTTCATGCTTACCGAAGCTTCGATGCTGCTTTCAAGCTCAAGGATAGGCAGAAGCACACAGCTTAGTGACCACACTGCTGCGATTAGAAACAATTTGACTCCAGGTATATTCCTCAGGCCAAAATGTTTGTCGTTGATACTGAATATAGGCAGGCTGTAGGCCACTGAGATCAGGGCCAACGAGACTAATAAGATCCTGGATGACGTGTTAAGAAAGAAGATCAGGGGAAGGATCGAAAAGACAGCGATCATTGTAAGTGTGATCATCAACCTGTAGTGCGAGAAGATCCATCGAACTCTTCTAAAAGGGGAGTTTTCTGGCTTCGCCGGCCTGGATAATAGCATGCTGAAATTATAAAGGGCGAGTGTAGAGCAGAAAAGAAGTCCGAGCACATGTTTTTCCGGCTCGGTGTCAAGAAGCTGGTATGTCACCAATCCTTGCGCTACAGCACACAATGCAATAAATATATTGCTGAATAACAAACAATCAAGCGCCTGCCTAAGGTATTTGTTCATAGTTGGGAACGCCGGGCTGCTTATGCAGGGTTCCGGCGTAATTCAAATATCGTAATTTCAGGTAATATTCCAACTCGTCCCGGATATCCGAGGAAACCATATCCCACATTTACATAAAGCTGCTGATTTTTTTCCTGGTAGTGGCCAGCCCATTCCTTATAAACATATTGTACGGGGCTCCACTGGAAGTTTTCGGTTATCAAACCGAATTGCATACCGTGGGTATGGCCGCTAAACATCGCGTCGATCTGAGGGTATTCGGATAACACCTGGGCCCGCCAGTGGGATGGATCATGGGATAGGAGAAGTTTCACGGGTAAATCATCCGTGTCCTTTACTGCAAGATACATCCTGCCATACTTTGTAAAACGGCCTGCACCCCAGTTTTCGATACCAAGTATCCCAATCTCTTCTGTCCCAATCTTTAGCCGGCGGTTCTCATTTAGCAACAGATCCCAGCCCATGTTTTTATGGGTAAGTTTTACGTCCGCAAGGCTTTTTGCCTTAGCCTGAGACGGTTCCGGCCCGAAGTGATAATCGCCATAGTCATGATTTCCAAGGATTGAGAAAACCCCCAGAGGTGCTTTCACTTTTGAAAATATATCCTGGTAATTCCGCATCTCCGACGCAACATTATTGACCAGATCACCTGTGAAGAATATTAAATCCGGTTTTTCTTTCAGCAGCATATCAACACCACCGATCACGGCTTTACGGTCGTAAAAACTTCCTGAGTGTATATCGGAGATCTGGCCCAGCGTAATGCCGTCGAAAGAAGATGGTAAATTCGGAAGATAAAGCGTTTTTCGCTTAACGCGATAATCATATGCGCCCGACACCATTCCATACGTGAATGAGGCCAGTGGAAGGACGGCCACGAGGGTTCCAGCTTTGATCAGGAACTCTGAGCGGGGTATATTGTCAGATGTGGGAGAGCTATGCTTAACTGCCTTCTGTTTACTATCAAACAGCTTTCTTTTAATCCAAACGAATGCCCGCCGTATATCATCAGCTAAAACAAAGGGCAGGATAAATATCTTCGAAATAAATGTCATAAAAAACAGTACCAGGATGACGGTCCTGACCATGAATTTGATGTTAAAGAAAATACCAACGAACACCCCAATAATCAACAGCAGCGAATATCCCCACCAGATATATTTAAATGTGAGATAGTTCTTATCTTTCCATTTCCAGCTTACTGAACGAACTGCTCTGTATATGTAAATGTCAATTATGATCAGCAGGATAGTGATCACAATTAGCCCAAAAATACGGTTACCCATTCTAGTTGTCCGTTATTAGTTGTTCGTTATTAGGCTTAGCGGACATCTTTGGCTGCGCCCGGTGATCAGTAATCAGTGGCTGCGCCCGGTAATCAGTAGAATTTTCCTTAGTCGTTAGGTACGTTAGCACTGATTACTGATTACTGATTACTGATTACCTGATTACCTGATTACTTCTCAATACCTTCCCCTGTCTTCATTGTAATCCTCATCTTCATCTTCTCCAAACTCTGCACTGAAAAGGCTGTTGAACATATCCGCAAATGCGTATCCTTTATCGAGAAACGATTTGTTTACAAGCGAAAATTCAGCTAACCCATGCAGCAGGAATTCCATTAGCAGAAGCTGCTGATTTTCATTAAGACTCGGATGGAACTGTTTTATTACAGTCTTTAATCCCGGAACTGAAAGAAGGGCATCCTTATACTGCGCCAATGAAAGATCATCAACAAGGTTAATAGTGTTACCAGAGCTAAACCAGGTGGTTATATCGGAATACGGATTAACAGATTTTGCTTTCTTTAATTTTTCAGGATCAGGGAAATAAGTAACCATTAGAGTTTTGATCGCTTTCCCTAATAAAATATTAGCAACCTTGGTAGGGCCTTCGAGTTCACCTTCGTAAACAAGCTCTATTTTGCCAGTGATAGCTGGAATTACTCCCAGAAAATCTGAGATTCGCACAAAGGTCTGCTCCTCGTCATTCAGAAGCATTCTGCGCTCAGCATTGCTGATAAGATTTTCGTATGCAGAGATGGTCAGACGCGCAGAAACACCTGACTTTTTATCGATATATTCTGAATCGCGCGCTTCAAATGCAATTTGTTCAACGAGGGTTTTTACCAACCCATCTGCTTCTATTTTGGAACGCTGGGCAGCAGAAATCCGGGCTTCCTGCTGAGTGATCTTCCGTGAGATATCTACAGACTTTGGATAGTGAGTAAGGATCTGGCTTTCTATGCGATCCTTCAGCGGAGTGACAATTGCACCGCGGTTTGTGTAGTCTTCCGGATTTGCTGTAAATACAAACTGCAGATCCAAAGGTAAGCGAAGTTTGAAACCCCGGATCTGAATGTCTTTTTCCTGAAGGATATTAAATAAAGCTACCTGGATCCTCGCCTGCAGATCGGGGAGCTCATTGATTACAAAGATTCCGCGGTGAGCCCGCGGTATAAGCCCGAAATGAATAACACGTTCGTCGGAATATGTTAGCTTCAAAGTAGCTGCCTTTATTGGATCTACATCACCAATAAGGTCCGAAACCGTAACATCAGGCGTAGCTAGTTTTTCTGTATATCTGTCTGAACGGTGAAGCCAGGCAACAGGTGTTTCTTCACCTTGTGTTTTAATAATATCATGCCCGAACCAGGAAATTGGGTTCATTGGATCTTCAAACAGTTCCGATCCTTCGATATAAGGAACATATTCATCCAATAAGTTGATCATCAGACGCGCAATACGTGTCTTAGCCTGACCCCGAAGGCCCAGAAGAAGTATATTATGCTGCGAAAGAATAGCAGTATGAAGATCAGGAATTACAGTATCCTCATAACCAATAATCCCTTCCATCAAGGCATTCTTATTTTTTAATTGTTTTATCAGGTTTTCCCGCAGTTCTTCCTTTACTGAACGCGATACATATCCCGATGCTTTCAGGTCTTTTAATGTCTTTATTTGCAGCTTATCCATCGTATTATCTAACCGTTCGTCTTCTATTTTTAATATAATCTTCAAAAATATATTCTCCCAAACCTTTAAGGGAGCTGTAAAAGGCCTTTCCGCCGTTGATCTCAGTAAACTGCCGTACAAATTGCTGCAGGTACGGATCTTTCGCTATCATAAACGTAGTAATGGGAATTCCCAGCCTTTTACACTGGGCCGCCATATTGAGGGTTTTGTTAACCACTTTTCTGTCCAGACCGATACTGTTCTTATAATATTTGGTACCTTCTTTTAAACAAGTTGGTTTACCATCTGTAATCATAAAGATCTGCTTATTATGAGTTTTACGTCGGCGCAAGAGATCTACCGCTAACTCAAGGCCTGCGTAAGTATTGGTGTGATATGGACCGACCTGTAAATAAGGGAGTTCCTTTAGAGTGATTGGCCAGGCATCATTTCCGAAGACCACAATATCCAGAGTATCCTTAGGATATTTTGTTCGGATGAGCTCGGCAAGGGCCATAGCTACTTTTTTAGCTGGTGTAATTCTGTCCTCACCATACAAGATCATAGAATGAGAAATATCGATCATCAGCACGGTAGACGTGATGGTTTTATAGTCTTTCTCTTCAACTTCAAGGTCGCGCTCAGTCATAGAGAAGTCACCGATACCATGATTAATCTGGGCATTATGAATGGATGCGGTCATGTCGATCTGATCCAGGCTATCACCAAACTGATATTCCCGGCGGTCAGCATTCTTTTCTTCACCAAGCCCAGAAATATTTGTGTTGTGGCTTCCTTTACCCGATTTCTTCAACTTCCCAAATATCTCTTCCAGAGCTGACTGCCGTATGGTTTGTTCAGTCCTGGAAGTAATGACGAACCCTCCCGGATTTTGATCATCATTGCCGAGGTAACCTTTTTTCTTAAGGTCGTCGATGAAGTCGCCCATGCCGTATTCGTCGGTTGTGAGTTTGTATTGTTTATCAAGCTCATTCATCCAGGCAATTGCCTCATTGGCATCACCGGAAGTATAATTGAGGAGCTCCAGAAATAATTTCAATAGCTCTTCAAACCCACCTTTTGGAAGCTCATTCGGTATAAATTTTGAAAATGAATGTCCCCGCATAGTTTACAACTCTTCTTAAGATTTACGAAGATTCGAAGATAAAGGTTTGAACAAGCAAAAATGTTACTGGGATGTCAAATAAAGAGGAGGTCTGAGGTCTGAGACCTAAAGTCTGAGATGGCCGAAATTTGAATGAGGGTGGTCGCCTTTTTTATGCTTAATTTTATTGTATGAAGAAGCTGGTAACCTTTTTATTAGTGATTGTGTGTCTGGCCGCCTGTACAGCCAAGAATGATTCAGATCATGCCGATATACTTAAAGTTCTGGAAGATCAGCGTCTGGCCTGGAATAAGGGTGACATTGAAGGATATATGCAGGGTTACGTTAAGTCAGACTCCCTCGTTTTTGTTGGTAAAAGCGGCCCGAAATATGGGTGGAAAACAACCATGGATAATTATAAGAAAGGCTATCCTGACAAAGCCGCGATGGGGATATTAACTTTCGGTATTAAGAAAGTAAAGCTAATAAACGCGGAATATGCTTTTGTATTGGGAGGCTGGCATTTGAAGAGGGAGAAGGATGAACCCCAGGGATACTTTACCCTGCTGCTGCAGAAGATCGAAGGAAAATGGAAGGTCATTGCGGATCATTCGAGCTAAGTCTGGTTGTTAGTGATTAGATATTAGTGATTAGAGCCTTTTTATAATTCGTTAGGTATGTTGCCACAGGCTTCAGCCCGCGTGGGAAAGATGATAATGTGTGGTGGGGTGAGGTGCGGAGGAGGTCCTCGCTTTCGCGACAATTATTGGTAGAAACTAAGGGGGGGATGAAGGCGGCATGCGCCCGCCTTCATCCCCCCCAAATTTTTATAAAACGTCTGTCATCCCTGGAAAGCAGGGACCTTCTCAAAGACGCGGCTCAGCTCGCGTCCTCTATGAATAATCAATTCAAGCTGGTTCAATACCTCAGCCAAGCTGGAGGCAATTGAAGATGAAAAGAAACGTAACCCTAAAGATTTCGAAATTAATGATTATGGTGGGCAGGGTAGCTGCCGGCACGCAGGCTTCAATTCTCAACTCTCAACTCTCCACTCTCCACTTATTTCGGTTCCCCTTTAGCCAACGCCTCTTCCGCCCATTTAACAGCTAATTTCTCTCTGTATTTTGCATACGGTGCTTTTAAAGCCATCTTTAATAAGCTATCCACACCGCCTGCAGTTACGACGCTGAATAAACTTTCCGCCTTTTGCACCCATGATTCATCCCAGGCACGTAAGCTAAGGGAAAAAGACCCGTCCAGATATTTCATCCAGTGCCACATAGCCCTTGGCATGAACAGTGTATCGCCATGCTCAAGGAAAACCTCGTACCCTTCAACACCCTTCAACGCGGGGAACTTTTCGAAGTCAGGGTTTAATACATCGTAATCTTCAAGAGCATAGGTGGCATTGGGAATGCAATACAAACGCCGTTTCCATTTATAATCGAATAATATAACCTGTTTCCTTCCCCCAAAATGAGTATGGAACAAATGAGGCATATCGATATCGTAATGCAGAAAAGTCACCGAATTAGAACCGCCAAAGAACATAGCAGGCATGCTTTCAATAAAACCGCCCATCAGTTCCTTCGGCAATTCGATATCTTTCAAAAGCTCTGGTCTGTGTTTGAAAATATTGAAGAGAAAGATGCGTAGTTCAGTTGGCTCGGATTTAATAAGGTCCAGGTAATCGCCCATTTTCATTCTGGCAGCAGCAGAGTTTACGGGCTTGGAAGGGTCCGCTTTGGAATTATCATACAAAGGGACTTCAAGGTCGCCGGCAACGGCTTTGAAATAATCGACATTCCACTTTTCCCGTGCGGGCCAGCTCTTACTGAGGCCTTTTATAACGAGTGGTTTACGGAGAAGTAAGTAATTCGTTCTAAAGTCTTCCGGGGAAATGCTTTCAACGGTATCAACCGGTTTTAAAATGAAGCTCATAATCGTCGCGATGAGTAAATCCTTGACGAAAATAGGACTTTAAGCTATTTATGAACAAGAAATCAGGACACCGGATTGTAAAATTATGCAGACGCTTAGGTGACTTTTGCTCTGCGGATGATATTGGAGAACAGGCCGGGGAAGAAACGTTTTAACAAGACGCCATATTTTTCCTTTCCGCCAATATAGACTTCCTGCTTGCCGGCACCTATAGCTTTCACAATTTCATTAGCGCATTCAAAAGCAGGCATTCCGTTAGCCTGCGCGTCATCCATAGTATTTTGTCGCGATCCGTCGGCCTTCAAGGCATTATAGGTAACATTCGTTTTTATAAAGCCCGGGCAGACAATCATGATCTTTATTTCTGGTGTTATCTCTGTTCGTAATGAATCAAAGTACCCATGTAAGGCGTGCTTAGATGCGGAGTAAGCGGATCTGAACTTAGTTCCAAATTTGCCAACCAGGCTGCTTATGATCACTATGTGGCCTGAGTTCCTTGCCATCATCCGCGGTAGAATGGCCTGCGTAAGAACTACCGTACCCCAGAAATTTGTATCCATAATGCTTTGCGCTACTTTAATATCTGTGTCGATAGCCAATGAACGCTGGCTTACGCCCCCGGAATGAATGATCATGTCTACATGCCCATATATCTTTTCTGCCGCGGCAGCTTTTTCCGGGAGGCTTTCCGTATTTGCAAGATCGAGCGGAAGTACATGGATATCCATGGGATTTCCTTTACAGCTTGCTTTCACTTTATAAAGCGCATCACCTGTACGGGATGAAATAATCAGCCTGGCCCCAAGCTGATTCATTTTATAAGTTACGGCTTCTCCAATTCCGCTCGACGCGCCGGTGATCCAAATGACTTTATTTTTAAATTGCATATCGTACTTGCTATAAGATCTCGACAAAAAGCTCGGAGGCTATCCGATCCGCGAATAATTTCCCTTCCTGGCTTAAAGTTATAGTTTGGTCTTTGAGTGCGGCCCATTCTTTTTCCAGAAAAGGTTCGAGGCTTTCCCGGATTTGCGAACTGTAGTCGCTGTGAAAGCGCTGGCTTACCAGGTTGAGATCAACTCCTTTACTGGTTCTTAATGCGGTCATAATATATTCGTTGATCCGGTTCTCGGTTGTCAGGTGTTCAATCTCTAAAGGGATCTTGTTTCCCTGCAAGGCCTGGATATATTTCATATTGTCGGCCACATTCCATTGCCGGCTATCACCATTAAATGAATGAGCAGAAGGACCGATGCCAATGTAATTTACTCCTTCCCAGTAGTTGGAATTATGTCTTGAATGCCGGCCGGGCTTAGCGAAGTTTGAAATCTCATAATGGTCAAAACCTGCACTATGAAGCTCATCCATAAGAATTTCAAACTGGCGGGCACTTTGAGCTTCATCCATGGGCCTTTGCTTTCCTTTCTGAATGAACGAAGCTAAAGCCGTAGCTGGTTCTACCGTCATCGAATAGGAAGAGATATGTGGTATTTGCAATTCAATAAGCTCGCGGATGTTGAACTTCCATTTTTCATTGGAAAGCAGGGGATAACCGTAAATCAGATCTGCGGTAATATTTTCAAAGCCAGCATCCTGAACACGTTTTATCGAACTATGTCCCTCAGGTGCGGTGTGTGCACGGTTCATCCACTTTAAATCTTCTTCAAAAAAGGACTGAATTCCTATGCTGAACCGGTTCACCGGTGTTTGGCGCAATTCTTTTACTTTTTGGGGATTGAGATCGTCAGGATTTGCCTCGAGCGTGATCTCCGCTGTCGCCGACACCGGGTAGTGATCGGTTATCTCATGTATCAGCATTCCCAGCTCGTCTGCACTTAACACGGAGGGTGTGCCGCCTCCAAAGTAGATTGTCTCTATCACTTCAGTCCCGGTATAAGCCTTCCTCAAAATTATTTCATTTCGGAGGGCCTTAACCATTTGATCCTTATAAACCGGCGATGTGCTGAAATGGAAGTCGCAGTAGTGGCAGGCTTTTTTACAGAAGGGGATATGAAGGTAAATTCCAGCCATGATGCAAAAGTACGAATATAGAAGCGGGAAGCTGGAAACGAGATGAGGCAATTAACTCAGCGCTCGTTCCCTAACCGGGCTTTCAGCTTTGAGCTTCAAGCTTTCCGCGATTTTCTCCCTCCTATACTTTGCCATATTTATCAGCAAAACACTGCCAAGGATGGTGACCAGCCCCAGTATTTGAATAAGGGTTATCTTTTCATTTGCGAAAATTACAGCCAGCAGAACAGCCACTACAGGATTGACATATGCATAGGTACTAACCTGCATGGCCGGGCGTACCTTTAGAAGCCATACATATGCACTGAATCCCGCAATAGAACCAAGAAATACAAGATAGAAAAGTGATAGCCATGCTCCGGTTGAAACACCACTCCAATCAAAGCCGCTGGCTTCACCTCTGATAAGCATGCCCGGTAAAAATGCAATGCCAGCAGACATCATTTGCCATGAAGTATTTACCACCGTGGAACCTTTCGACGATTTGTATTTTGAATATAGAGAGCCGCCGACCCAGGCGATGGAAGCCAGGATCAATAAAGCCATCGTGCCGATTGCTATACTTCCGGTTCCTTTCATAGACGCGGCAACCTGTTCACTAAACAACATGAGTACGCCGGCTAAGCCGATGATCATCCCTAAAATAATAGACCGGCTTCTGAAATTATCTGCCCATTTCGGCTGATCAAGCAGGACGAACCATAAGGGTGCAGATGATACTGTTATCGATACAAGCCCGCTCGGCACGCTTTGTTCTACCCAGATGATAATGCCGTTTCCGAAAAACAAAAGCAAAAGACCGCTGATAATTGCGTGCCTGATATTAGGAATTCCGAACAACTTCTCGCCCTTAATTACACACCATGCCGTAAGACAGATTCCTGCCATCAGGAACCGAAGTGCCCCCAGCATGAAAGGAGGGAATTCTGCAACGGCTTTTTCGATAAAGAAGTAAGTGGATCCCCAGACGATATAAACGATGGCAAAGGCAATGATCACCATTACTGGTGACGCAGATTTATTAGAGGAGGTCATTATTTTGTTATTACTAGTTGTTGTTGCTCTTTTACTGTTTCCAGTACGATGGTGGTACGGGTTGATAAAATATTCGGTATTCTGCTTAAAGCATTCCGCATTAAATGCATCAACGACGCAGAGTCACTCGTTCGGATCTTGACCAGGTAACAATCCTCACCAGCTACATGATGTACTTCCTGTACCTCCGGAATCTTCGCCAGTTCATTGGCCGTATCGCTGCAACCCAAGCCATCGGCAGCCTTAATAAATACAAAGGCCAATAAGTTCTGATGCAAGGCAAGTGGGTTTAACCGAGTGGTATACTGAAGAATTACGTCTCTTTGCTCCAGTTTCTTCACTCTTTCGAGGACAGCTGAAGGCGCCATTTCAAGCTCACGTGCTATATCAGCATTGGAAATACGGGCGTTCTCCTGCATAAGCTGCAAAATGCTCAGGTCTGTCTGATCTAAATGGAGCTCTTTTGGATTAATCATTCGCCAAAAGTAGAAAATAAATGAATAATATTCAAATAAACAATCAAAAACATGATTATTATTCTCTTTTAGTCTAGCTTCCAGCCTTCCTAGGATACCATGTAAAAAATGCAGAAATTTGC
>NZ_JBBJNI010000020.1:26772-39844 GCF_037719425.1 Daejeonella sp.
CTGAATCAAAGCTTTTGGGAATGTTAAAACGGCTGCACGGAATTATACTCGTGTTATTTCTGATTAATTCGTCGGCCTGGGCCCAGGTCGATACCACTAGTACCATTGCCAGACCGACACGGGTGTACCGACCGGTTTACCGGGATTCCGCTTTTTATGCGAGAAGACAATTCTTTCGCGATTCTATAAAACATGTTCAGGATTCGTTAGCTGTTCTTTGGATTAAGACGCCGGATCCTCAGCGGCCTAATCGTTTTATTGATAGCCTGATTAAGTTATATAAGGTCGAAAATCTCGACTTCACAGGTTGGGCTTCAAAATTCCCCAGGAAAGTTAACCGGTATGATGAAGGTACACTCCGGCCAAGCGGGGAGAGCTGGATAATGGCGGTGCTATTATTTCTGGTCTTATTCTTTGCTGTGATCAAGTTCTTCTTTTCCAAAGAACTGGGCTCAATTGTACAGTCATTTTACAGCAACCAGATCCTGAGCCAGATTAACAAAGAGGATAACCTTTTTATTTCCTGGCCGTTCATATTCCTGTATCTATTGTTCGGGCTAATAGTTGGATTATATCTGTATCTGGCCAGCAAATATCTTCAGCTATCCTATCCAGTGCAGGGTTTCGAGCTCTTTTTATTACTCTCTGCCGCAGTAATTGGCTTGTTTACTATAAAGATCATTGTTTTAAGGTTACTGGGCTTTCTGTTCGATATCCGCCGCGTCGTAAAGGAGTATGTATCTATATTATATTTAAGTTACTTCAACAGCGCCCTTATCTTTCTTCCCCTTGTTATAGCTTTCAGTCTTACACCGAATAGATATGCAGGGATCTACGGATACATTGGTATAATTATGCTGATAGTTATTTTTGTTCTTCAATTTCTACGTGCAGGGATCAATATCTTATCTAATTATAGGTTTCCGAAAGTTTATTTAATTATTTACCTTTGTGCCCTCGAATTTTGCCCATTAATTATTCTTTTTAAAGCACTTAGGTTTTAAGTTTTAATAAATATGCAAGTAACATCAAATGCGAAACACAGGAAAGTCAAAAGTATTCTGGTTACGCTGCCTAAACCTGAATCCGACAAATCACCTTACTTTGATCTTGCTAAAAAGTATAATCTAAAAATAGATTTCCGGTCGTTTATTCACGTTGAAGGAGTGGCTGCAAAGGATTTCCGTAAGGAGAAAACTAATCTGGCTGATTTCACGGCGGTAATATTCACCAGCAAAAATGCTGTGGATCATTTTTTCAGGATAAGCGAAGAGATGAGGTATGATGTTCCCGCTGATATGAAGTATTTCTGTATTTCTGAAACAATAGCCTTATATCTTCAGAAGTATATTCAGTATCGTAAGCGGAAGATATTTTTTGGCAAGCAAACAGCAGCAGATCTTGCGGATGTACTAAAGAAACATCCTACCGAAAAATTCCTTTATCCTTGTTCTGATGTTGCGGCAGAGGAAACTCAAAAGTTTCTTCACGATCACGGATATGACTTCAAACCAGCGATCCTATTTCATACGGTTTGCAGCGACTTATCAGATCTTGCTGAAGTATTCTATGATGTGATTGCATTTTTTAGTCCGAGCAGCATCCATTCATTATTTATCAATTTCCCGGACTTCCAGCAAAACAATACCCGTATAGCGGCATTTGGAGCAAGTACCCACAAAGCAGCACTGGAACACGAGCTCGTACTCGACATTCCTGCTCCCACCCCACAGGCGCCAAGTATGACTATGGCGATCGAACAATATATTAAGCAAGCTAACAAATAGCAAAGCCCTTTTTTTTCGTAGATAATGAAGACGTTAAGGTAGTTAACGCAAGAATTATAATTTCAGCAACCTTTATGCCTTAGAAAACGTATCAAAGAAATATTTCTGGCAGAACGAAATACATGCTGTAATTTAACGTTCTATACCGTCTAAAATCATTGAGTAGGTGCACTTTTGAAAGTGAGAATGAGGTTGTTAAGGGCTGAGGAATTAGTTTGTGTACCTTTATTGTATACTTTTTTATTATATTCGGGTTTATTTTTACAATCACCAGGTTCATGCAAACTTCATTGCCATAAAAAGAAAACTGCCCGAAGGGATTTCATGAGGGCCTTTAGAAATATAAAAGAAAACGAATAATTATATACGGATGAAACCATCATGATTTTGCCAAAACCCGCAGGGGGAATAATTATCAATTATGATAGCCCTGCCTACCGGCAGGCAGGTTCATCACAGCTAAAAAAATAAATAAACGGATGAAAAAATTATACCTTATCGCTCTTGCAGCATTAGCTTTTATAGGCACCAGCTGCGGTAAAGGTGGGACTAATGGGGAATTGGTTGGAGTTTCAGACAAAAAATTCAAAAATAACGAGGTTCCTTATGGGATGGTATACATTCCTGCTGGTACTTTCATTATGGGCCAGACCGATCAGGATGTTACTTACGCTCAAATTTCACAGAATAAGCAGGTAACTGTTCAGGCCTTTTACATGGATGAGACAGAGATCACTAACAGTGAATATCGTCAGTTTGTAAACTGGGTCCGCGATTCAATAGCAATCACAACCTACTTATCAGATGATCCGCAATACTTCATACAACCGAAAAAACAAGACCCGAATGATGCTGGCAAGAAATACATAAACTGGAAGAAAGTTGGGAATGGAAGCGCTCTTTGGGGTGGTAAAGGAAAAGCCGGCGCTAACGCTGCTAAGCTGCAGGCTATGTATTATCAGGGAGAAGACCGGGTATTTGACCGTAATGAGCTGGATGTACGCCTTTTGAAATACAATTTTGCGATCATGAGACTGCGTGAAGCCTCTAACAGCAGATTTAATAAAGAGGCAAAGAGATCCGACTTTATCCTGAGAGATACAGTAGGCATTTACCCTGATACCCTGGTTTGGCTTTCAGATTTTGCTTACGCTCAAAATGAGCCAATGGTAAAAGGTTATTTTTCACACCCTGCTTTCGCCAACTATCCGGTTGTAGGAGTTAACTGGAGACAAGCTCGTGCATTCACAGTTTGGCGCACACGCTTTAACGAAGCGTATAAAGAAAGCCGCAGGCTTCCTAAAAGAGCAGATTATGAACTCCCTACCGAAGCTGAATTTGAATATGCAGCGCGCGGCGGACGTATTGGTACCAGCTATCCATGGGGCGGGCCTTATATCCGTAATGCTAAAGGTTGCCTGATGGCGAACTTCAAACCGGGCCGTGGTAATTACATTGATGACGGCGGACCATTTACAGTAAATGTAAAATCATACTATCCGAACGATTATGGCTTATACAATATGGCTGGAAATGTGTCGGAATGGACTTCTTCAGCCTTTGATGAGTCTGCCTCTACTTTCACACATGATATGAACCCAACTTTCAGCTACGAAGCACGTCCGGAAGATCCGGAAGTGCTAAAACGTAAGGTTGTACGTGGCGGTTCATGGAAAGATATCGGTTATTTCCTTCAGAATTCAGCGAGACAATTTGAATTCCAGGACACTTCAAAATCTTATGTCGGTTTCCGTTGTATTACTAAATACCAGGGACGCGATATCAAGGACAAAATTTAATAAAATATAATTTCTACTTATAATTCGTATATCCGTTATGGCTCAAAAGAAAAGATTCAAATTTGGTATTAACACTCTGATATCATGGGGTGCTTCAGTTGTAATTGTCGGCTTGATGTTTAAGATCCTCCACTGGAAAGGTGGAGAGATGATGATCGCTGCCGGACTGATCACAGAAGCATTATTATTTTTTGCATTAGGTTTTCAGGCAGAAACAACAGAACCCGAATGGACGAGGATTTATCCTGAGCTTGACCCTGATTTTAAAGGAGAGTTACCTACTTCTTCTGTGCAGAGCTCTTCACCTAACTCGACTGCTGCCTTGGACAAGATGTTATCGGAAGCAAAGATTGGGCCTGATCTTATTGAAAGCCTTGGAACAGGACTCCGTACTTTTGGAGATAAAGTTTCAGCAATATCTAATGTTGCCGATTCCGCGAGCGCTACTACCGAGTTAACAGCGAAAATAAAAACTGCGTCAGGAAGCTTCGACGGTCTTAACTCTGCATTTGAGAAAGCAACATCAAGCTTAAGAGAAATGGCTGATACAAATGTCGATTCAAAAGCTTATCACGATCAGGTAAACGCACTGGCTAAAAATATTTCGGCTTTAAATGCTGTGTACGAGTTGGAATTACAGGACTCAAGCGCTCATTTGAAATCAATGAATAAATTCTATTCAAATCTTTCCCTCACCATGCAAAACTTTAATGAATCAATGGAAGATTCCAAGCAGTTCAAAGAAGAAGTTGGGAAACTGGCTAAGAATCTTGCGTCTCTGAATTCTATCTACGGCAATATGCTGTCAGCTATGAATCAGCCAAGAGGCTAAACCATTATTCGTTATTTTATTCTTACAATTTTAAATAGAAATGCATGGCTGGAGGTAAACAAACCCCAAGGCAGAAAATGATCGGAATACTATACCTGGTGTTGCTTGGTTTGGTAGCATTAAATGTTAGTGATTCGATCTTAGAAGCTTTTAAAAATTTAACAGATAGTCTTAATACATCATCCCAGAATGTTCAAAGCGGGGTTGACGCCACTTATGCGTCTTTTGAAGCTACCAAGTTAAAGGACGAGCCGGCAAGAGCGAAGCCTATCTATGATAAAGCGAAGCAGGCAAGTGCGCACCTCAATGAACTGAATGTACATGTAGATGAACTTCAAAAGCTTTTCCTAACCGAGGGAGGAGGCATTAATGAGGCTACCGGTGATGTCGACGCCAGAGATAATTTAGATATTTCCCCTCGTTTGATGATCAATCAGGGCCGGGCTGCGGTGCTTAAGAAGAAGATAAATGACACCCGTACAAAGCTCCTTAGTTTGCTCGACGAAAAAGAGCGTAAAGGGATTAATTTTTCACTTCAGGCAATAGATCCTCCGGATCGTGCCGGTGTTAACAGGTCATGGGAGCAGTCTAACTTTGGAGATGGAATACCTTTGACAGCTGCTATTACTGCATTGGCAAAGATCAAAGCGGATACTAAGAACGCTGAGTCGGAAATCGTGAAGAGAATTCTTGGTAAAATGGATCAGGCGGTTGTTAACCTCGACCAGTTTTCGGCGGTTGTAGTTGCTCCAACTTCTTATTTAATACAAGGACAACCTTATACAGCTGAGGTGTTTTTAACAGCATCTGACTCAAAGTCAAGCCCGGACATCTCCGTTGGGGGATCAAGGCTTTCAGTTAAAGATGGTAAAGGTAATTACACCGTAAATACCAGTAAAGAAGGAATATTCAGCTGGTCTGGAGTTGTTCGCGTGAAGCAAACAGATGGTACAATTAAAACATATAATACACCAATTCAGAAATATCAGGTAGCCCGCCCATCTGCGGTAGTTTCTCCGGATAAGATGAATGTGTTTTATGTAGGCGTTCCTAATCCTGTTTCAGTATCAGCGCCGGGCATTCCGAAAGAAAATCTGGTAGTTAGCATGACCGGCGGAAGTATTTCCGGATCGAATGGAAAATATACTGTTACAGTTAATTCTCCCGGAACAATTGCTAAGGTTACCGTATCTGCAAATATTAACGGCAAAAACCAGAATGTAGGCACTTCAGATTTCAGGGTGAAGCGTATTCCTGATCCAATTGCGAAGTTTGGCGGTAAGAATTCGGGAACATTAAGCTCTGTAATTATCAAGAACTCCAATGCATTATTTGCCATTTTAGAAAATTTTGATTTTGATGCTAAGTTTAGGGTAACCAAATTCAGTCTTGTTATTGCAAAACCGAGGGCTGATGTTGTGGCACTAACGACTAATGGCAATACGTTTAGTTCTCAGATGCAGGCAGCAATAGCCGGGGTGATTCCCGGAACCCGGGTAATTTTTGATGATATAGTGGCCGTAGGCCCCGATGGCACTCAAAGGCTGCTTCCGGGAATGGTCTTTAAAGCAAATTAATAGGTTATGAAGAAGATAATTTTAGCTCTTATTCTATTCGCTGGCAGCCTTCAGGCTTTCGCCCAGCTGCCGAATATGAATAATGATACCGTGCCTCAAAGAGCTAAGAGGCCTCTTGACGGTTATTACGAAAAGAAAAATATTCTAAGTGCAAAGGTTTCTCCTTACGCGAATTTGAGAGAATCAGATGTGATGTTTGCCAAACGTGTATGGCGCGAAATTGATCTCAGAGAGAAAACGAACATGATCTTTGCATCACCAAAGGCAAGGCTTATCACGATACTGACAGATGCAATCGCGGAAGGCGAGCTTACAGCATATAGCGCAACTTCTACTAAAGATGATGTGAACGGCGATGAATTCTCCTCGGTATTAACGCCTGAGGCAGCGATGGCGACATTTGCTGATAGTGTGCTTGTTCCGGTATTTGACAATGATGGTAATCAAACAGGTACCACGGTTAAACCTGGCGATTTTAATCCTGACAGCATTATTAAATTCAGGATTAAGGAAGACTGGATCTTTGACAAGCAGCGCTCGGTATTTGAGCCCAGAATTATCGGGATTGCCCCGATGATTAAGATACAGGCGGCCGGACAGTCATTTGATGAGCAGCCTGCGTTTTGGATCTATTTCCCCGAAGCACGTCACCTGCTGGTAACCAAGGGAGTTGTAAACAGAGATAATGATGCAACAGGCCTTAGCTACGACGATGTATTTATGAAGCGAATTTTCTCAAGCTATATAGTGAAAGAATCCAATCCGGAAGATCTGCGTATTAAAGATTACGCTGTAGGGATAGATAAGCTGCATGAATCTGATCGCGTGAAAAAGGAGCTGATGGATTTTGAACACGATCTCTGGTCGTACTAAGATAAGCAATTTTGAATATAAGGTCCTCACTTTCGTGAGGATGGCATGCCGTTAACTCAAGGATGAGGAAGGGGGCGGCGCAGCCGCCCCCTTCCTCAATTTCCACCAATAATCTTGTCATCCTCACGACAGTGAGGACCCCCACCAAGTTCCCTGTTCCCAACAAAAGCATAAGAACATGTTTTGTCGAGTTTTAAATTTGTACCGGACACTAGCGACCAAAATATTCAGTCAACATTTGCACTTGTTTTTTATTAATTACCTGCATCAATTCTTCTACCGTAGCTTCCTTTATTTTCTTGACGGATTTAAAATGGCGTAACAGTTTTTCAGCAGTAGTTCGCCCGACACCGGGGATATTCTCCAGTTCTGTGGCCAGCGTAGCCTTATTCCGTTTACTTCTGTGAAAGGTTATCCCGAACCGGTGTGCCTCGTCTCTTAATTGCTGAATGATCTTGAGAGTCTCTGATTTCTTATCCAGGTACATAGGATATTGATCTCCCGGGTAATAGATCTCCTCGAGTCTTTTGGCAATACCTATCATCGTGACCTGCGTTTCAATTCCGAGAGTCTTAAGGCTTTTCATAGCCGAAGAGAGCTGCCCCTTTCCACCATCTATTACGATAAGCTGCGGCAATGGTTGCTGTTCTTCCAGCATCCTGCGATATCGCCGAAAAACAGCTTCTTCCATAGTCGCAAAATCATCCGGGCCCTCGACTGTTTTTACGTTGAAATGCCTGTAATCTTTTTTGGATGGCTTAGCATCTTTAAAAACCACAATCGCCGAAACCGGAAACTTCCCCTGAAAATTCGAGTTGTCAAAACATTCAATATGGCGGGGTAGCTGATTCAGGCGCAGGTCCTTCATCATCTGCGTTAGAAGCCTGTCCGTTCTTAATTCCGGATTGAGTTTTTCATACTGCTCTAATTTTTCGCGTTTAAAGAACATTACATTCTTTTGTGAAAGATCCAGCAGTTTTCTCTTTTCTCCGAGCTTCGGCACATTAACCCGCATACCTGATTCACTAAGATCGAGGTCGAACGGTACAATGATTTCTTTTGATGTACTATTAAACCTGGTCCTGAACTCGAAGATTGCTATTGTTAAAAGTTCTTCATCCGTCTCATCCAAGCGCTTTTTCATTTCAAGAGTTTGAGTTTGGATGACAGTCCCATTCATCACCTTTAGGTAATTTACGAATGCATGTTTGTCATCTGTAGCGATGCTGAAGACATCAACATCAGTGATAGAAGAGTTTACAATGGTTGATTTACTTTGGTAGCGGTCCAGCAGATCATATTTTCTTTTTAACCTATGAGATAATTCGAAGTTTAGTTCAGCAACAGAAGTATCCAGCTGGCCCTTTAGCCTCTTGATTACGACGCTTGTTTTTCCGTTAAGGATATCTTTGATCTCGCAGATATTCTGATCGTAGTCGTCATCTGTCTGGAACGCCTGACACGGCCCTTTACAATTCCCGATCTGATATTCAAGACAAACGCGAAATTTTCCAGACAGGATGTTAGGCTGTGTGAGGGGGAGACTACACGTGCGCAATGGGTAGATCTCCTTTATCATTCCCAGTATCGTGTGCATCATGCTGATTGATGCGTACGGCCCGAAATAAGTAGACCCGTCCCGGATGATCTTCCGTGTCCAGAAAATACGCGGAAAAGGCTCATTTTTAATAATGATCCAGGGGTATGTTTTGTCGTCTTTTAGGAGGATGTTATATTTAGGCTGGTGCTTTTTAATCAGGCTATTCTCAAGCAGCCAGGCATCAATTTCAGTATCGACAATGGTAAAGGTTACCCGGCTTATTTTGCTGACAAGTACTCTCGTTTTCGCGTTAATGCGATAATTATCTTTGTTGAAATAGGATGAAACGCGATTTTTTAGATTTTTTGCCTTGCCAATATATATCAGTTCATCGCTTTCCGACCAAAATTGGTATATCCCAGGTTTTGGGGGGATGTTTTTAGTCGCGAGGCGATGATCAAATTTTTCCATGCACTTTAATAAACCAGTTCCTTTATAAAATTATACACTGAATAACCACTTGAAAGCATACGAACACCCATAAAGCATACGATAAAATGATAGGAGGTTCCGGCTTTCGCCGTTATAAAGAGATACATCGAATATCTAATTAAAAGCGTGTTACACCCATAAATCTTAAGATATATTAATATGAGGTTCCTGCTTTCGACCATGTCATTAAAGTAAGCTTACACCTCTAATTTTACACACCATTATGGAGGTTCCCGCCTGCGCGGGAATGACTAACCTTTTTGGAGAATAGGAGATTCCAGCCTTCGCTGGAATCGCAGCTTGATGTTGTTCCAAAAAGCGATCTCGCCGAGGTGACACAAAAAACTTAATAACGAGACAATGAGAATTACTCAGATTCCAGCGAAGGCTGGAATCTCCCCAATACCTCGCTATGCCTTGTCATTCTGGCGAAGGCCAGAACCTCCCGTCCGTTATCTAATGACATTGGGCTTTCCCCGGGATCTTAGTGCTTTACAGCTGCACATTTTTTCAAATATCGCTTCTCACATATGACTCAGATTCCGGCCCCCGAGCCGGAATCTCCCCTAATTTAACACCCACTTTGTCATTCCGGCGAAAGCCGGAATCTCCAGTAAATCATAACTTAAATCATTTTCTCACGTGAGTCGAACCTGATTCTATTTAACAGCTTTCCAATCCTATTTTACTTTCACGACGAAGCCTGCCTGCGGTAGGCAGGCAATCAAAACCCCAATTTTTTATCGAGCTCGGTCGTCTCCCCAGATTGCTGTTTAGAATAGACGCCGCAATCCAGGGTTGTGGTAACACCTCCTTTAGGGACAGGAAAATCTCCTTTAGTGTACTTAAGTGTCTGGTCGGCATATACTTTCTGCATGTACAATCCAAAAATAGGCAATGCTGTGTTAGCGCCTTCCCCAAATTCGGTTGAAGAGAAATGTATCGCTCTATCTTCAGCACCAGTCCACACACCCGTAACCAGCTGTGGCGTGATCCCCATAAACCATCCATCCGAATTATTATTTGTCGTCCCGGTTTTTCCGCCTATTGGATTGTTCAGTTTATATTTCCAACCTAATCTAACTCCTGTACCTTCCCTGATAACAGCCTTTAACATATCAGTCATAACATAGGCCGTTTGTTCGTCCATTACCACTTTAATTCGAGGCTTGCGCTCATAAATGACGTTACCATTTTTATCCTCAATGCGAAGCAGATAGATTGGTTCCGTCCAGATGCCATGATTAACAAACACAGAATAGGCCCCCACCATATCATACACCGAGGCTTCAAACGAACCCAAAGCTATCGATGGAAATGCAGGTACGGGGCTGGTAATGCCCATGTTTTTAGCAAGAGTTGACACTGCCGTGGCTCCAACTTGGCTCATCAGGAACATTGTGGAGTTATTTTGAGAATGAGCCAGGGCTTTTTTCAAAGTCAGTGGTCCCGGTAAAGACTTGTATGACCTGGGAGTATAGGTTGTACCATCACCGGCATTGATACTAACAGGGAGATTGTCAACCATATAGCATGGAGAAAACCCCCCGTTTCCTATAGCAACAGCATAAGTGAATGGCTTAGCGGTTGATCCAACCTGCCTGGTACCAACCTTTACCTGGTCATATTTGAAATGGTTGAAATCAATACCGCCCACCCAGGCACGTACATAACCGCTTTGAGGTTCCATCGACATCACAGCATTACGTAATAGCAATTTGTAATACTTAATTGAGTCAATAGGCTTCATCATGGTATCTATTTCTCCACGCCAGCTAAATATGGTCATCTTAGCCGGTGTCCTGAAATTTTCAAGAATATCTTCTTCCGTTTTACCTTCGTCTTTAAGAGCGCGGTAACGGTCAGAACGTCTCATTCCCTGGTCTATCAGCCCTTTGGCTTCTTTAAAGTCAAAAGGATCACGTCCTTTCCACGAATTTTTGAAGCTTACCTGAAGCGTTTTCATATACTCCGTTTGCGCCTCCTCAGCGTAATGCTGCATACGCGAATTTAGGGTGGTATATATTTTCAATCCATCCCGGTCAAGATCGTATGGAGTGTTATCGGATTTAAAGATTGAGTTCTCCGCAAGTGTAGCCTGCACATCTTTTTTAAGCACAGCACGGAAATAAGCCGCCGAACCGTCAGCATGATCTGTCGGATTAAAGGCAAGGCCGAGTGGCAACTGCTTTAGTCGACCAGCTTCTTCATCGCTGATATAACTGGCCTTATTCATATTCTCCAGCACGGTATTCCGGCGCAATAATGCGCGCTCAGGATTTCTATGCGGATTATAGTAAGATGGACCTTTAAGCATCCCGATAAGGATTGCCGCCTGATGAGGCTTTAACTTGTCGGGTGTGGTGCTAAAATAGGTTCTCGCTGCTGATTTGATACCATAAGTATTGTAAGAACCAAAATCGACGGTGTTCAAATACATGGTAAGGATCTCTTCTTTCGTATACTGGCGTTCGAGCTTCACGGCAACAATAAGTTCCTGTGATTTTTGGATCAGTCTTTTAAGGAAGCTTCTAGATCTGCCTTCCTCAGAAAACAAGTTCAATGCAAGCTGCTGCGTGATAGTACTGGCTCCCTGCCTTTTCCCGATAAGGTTATAAAATATGATGGTGAATGTCCGTTTAAAGTCTATTCCTGAGTGATTGTAAAACCGGATATCTTCAGTAGCGATTAAGGCATTGATTACATTTGGCGAGATCTCATCATATCGTACGTTTGTCCGGTTTTGAACATAGTATGTTCCGAGCACCACATTGTCGTCTGAAATAACTTCCGAAGCCTGATTGCTTTTGGGATTTTCAAGCGCACGAAGATCTGGCAGTGTTCCAAATAACCCAAGTCCGATGCTAAAGATCAGGATAGCGCCGAATGCAATTATCCCGATAATCCATTTCCAGAACCGGATTGTATAGCGATTTAAGTCCTGCTGCGTCAGTTGGGTATTCATATTTGGACTCATTAGTAGGTGCTTTTGTAAAACTCGATGTACTGGTCCAGGGTAGCCCTGTCAGTTATCTTATCCAGGTTTTGCTGGTTTATAAAAAAGGTATTGTATCTGGCAACTGGTACCTTCATGATCTCTTTCATCATCGGATTGATGCTGTTAAAATAAACCTGAGCGGATGCCCGCCCTTCGAACGGCCCGACAAATATAAGCTGGTTTTGCCTATTCACAGTCTTTAACTGATGTTTAATACCAGCCTGTGGCAAATTAATCCGGTTGAACTGGCCAATACCGAAGCGGGAGGAACTCAAATTCACAGAAGGGTCCGAGACATTTATCACGAAGTAAAACAATGCAGCATCTTCCTTTACGAAAAACGAACTTTCTACCACTGGGACGTTAACTGTTGGGTTTGGTGTTACAGGGGTTTTGTCAGGTCGAGTCTCGGGAATATTATTGGATACCACCACTGTTACCGGCTGGTTAACGGGTTCCTGAACAAACCTATCCCTATTCGGATCATTATCCACCAGGGCTACAATACGCTCGCTTAATTGCGCCCGGTTCGAATTAATATATAGAAGATGCTCTTTCACGAGGGGCACAATCAATTTATCATCAGGGTATGCGATAATCAGCTCTTTGAACGCTGTCTCCAAGGCTGGAAGCTTTTGAGTACGGCCGACAGCCAGAGCCCGGATATAATCAAGCTGAGCAGGTACGGGGCGGCCAGTAAATGACTGTCCATACCTGCTTATATGTGAAAGGACCTCATCATATTTTTTTCCGGAATAGAGATCATACGCATCATTGTAAAAGCGGTTGAATGCAATCTCCTGCTCGTCTGACCTCTGATTATATTGCGGGTCTAAGATTATCTTCGCAAAAGGAGATTCGGGAAAATCTTTAAGCAAGATATTCTTGAATTCTTCTGAGCGCTGCGGATTGGCCCTGATATTAAGTCGGTATAGATTATAATATATAGCCAGCTTGTTAGAGCTCTCCGGGAAACGGGTAAGAAGCTTTTGGTACGTGTTCAAAGCTTCCATTGTATCAAGTGAAACATCACGGTAGTAATTGCCGATGTCAAAATACGCAGCAGCAATCTTCTGGTCCGAAGCTAGCCTTTGCTCAGCAGATAAGGGCATGCCCTCGATGAACGTGCGTCTAATTGTTTCAATATTGGAAGCGGTTGGATCGGGGACCGGCT
>NZ_JBBJNI010000161.1:0-2467 GCF_037719425.1 Daejeonella sp.
GTCTTGTCATTCTGGCGAAGGCCAGAACCTCCCGCCACTTAACTTAATGACATTGGGCTTTCGCCGCAATGACAGGTCGGGAGGGGGGTATTAGGAGATTTCGGCTCTTGGGCCGGAATCGCAAGGCAGGTTGAAAACGTTAGGTACGTTCGTGCTCCCCTTTTTTGAAGGGGAGCTGTCCCGCTTTTCGCGGGACTGAGGGGTCACAGTAACGATTGTCAAGATAGGCCTGAAGTGCTCAGTCATCAGGTTTCGAGTCTATTGCATGTACCAGGGTTGGGGTAATTTTAGCTTTAATTAACTATTTACTTGTCACCTTGACCTTCAAATTCTCGTCCAGATTATCATAACTGGTAGAAATAAACGGTGCTCATGCCATACATAAACTTCTTTGCTTCGGGCGCAGTTTTAAGATAAACAGTAGGATCTCCCATAACTTCTAACACTATATTCTGGGTAGAACCTATTGTAAAATAGTCTTTTGAATAACAGCAAGTCTCCACGCGTTTTGAATGCTGCTGTAAGCTTCCACCGATACCAGTGAACTAAGTTCTTTCAGTGAAGATAAACTTTTCGTGAAAATGATACTTCAAGTAACTATAAATTAGGCAATTCCTTATGCCTGCTGTACCTAATTGTTCCAAAGTAAAAAATTCACGATCTCATACTTTAACTTAGCAGTTTCGTCGAGTTGACCTTGAAACAGCTTTGCGTTTTCAGCGTGAGGTATAAGTGATCTTTCAATCTTGAGATTTTGAACTGTATTAGAAAGCCGTAAGATTTCTTCTGATGATAGCTTTTTGTATACTTGATTCACCCGATTTTCGAAATCTTCAATCTCGGGTTTTGAAGTCTTTGGGTTTAATTGCAGGTGAATTGGATTGAGCAGAACTGCGTATATATCGGGGTATATCTTAAAAATTTGCATGGAAAGGACCGTTGATAAATAACTGTTTGGCTGAATAAAAAGTGTGTTTTTATCGCCGTCCTTTTCGTAACGATAACTCTTTACCGATAATACAGAATCGTATATCCTACTCAATAAATTAATTTCGCTTTTGACTTCTTCAGAAAGTTTTAGCTTTCTTTTAATGACTCTAAATTTTGGCAACACATTGCTCTTAAAGCTAACTATGAAATTTAGTTTGTACTGGACATCCGGCACATAAACAGAATCCAATTGACATTTTTCTAATTCAATTGCAGTCAGATATTTCTCATCGCAAACTTTATCTCGCAGTTGAGAAAAACTTAGGAATGGTAATATCGTAAAAAATAGTAAATGTAGATATTTCATAAATTTTCCGGTTCTAGGGTATAGCACACAACGACTATAGTTTGCGCTGTGCGTGTCGCCCGCGTGGGCAGGGAAAATAGCGCAACACTATTTGCCATGCGTAGGTTATCTTGAGGCAAAATATGATTCCAATGTTTTATTATAGCGAAGTAAATAATATAGCCCTTCGCCTCTTCTAAACGTAAACTCCTTATTTGAAGTCCCTTGATCTAATGAAATCTTGAAATTAGCTTCAATAAAAACAGGTCTTGTTTTAATTTTCGTTATTTCTGATTCGAGATCCTGTTGTAAAATTCTTCTTTCTACTGTAAAGGTCGTATCTAATAACGTTTTAAGTTCAGAAGAAGGGTTCATTCTATCTTTAGGTGTTTGAGAAAAAAAATCGACTCTGATCAAGTTACCAATGTTCGTAAACTTGGCGCTCCACTTAGTTTGGCTTCCCAGACAACCATAGTTTATTACTGTTAATGCAATTGAATGAGATTTAATTGTTGGTATAACTTTTTCCAGGTGTAAATAAAAATCTTTGGCTGGTAGTTCTTGTCCTTGGGAGAATTGTCCTGTAAATAGGAGTAGGAAAACAAAGGCTATCCTTTTCATGATTTCATTTAATTTTAGTTTGATTGTAAAGTGTTTTAGCTTACGGCTTACGTCCTCGCGCCAGGCTCGCGTTGCCAATGAGAGCGAACTGAGAACTCTCGGAAAGATAGAATATTTTCGTGAAAACAGATGCTGGAGCGAATATATATTTGGCGATGTAGATTAGCGTGTGTTAGCAGAAGTTACGGGTTCATTTCTATAAATTCTTTGGAAAGTTCCCATACTGTGTTTTTCCCAAACTCTCCGAAATAAGAAAGATATTTGCCCTTCTTATTTAAAACTACAAAGCTAAAGCAAGGATAATGATATCTAAAAAATAATTTTTCGACTAATTGATTTTTATCGCTTTGCCAATTAACTCGTCTGGGGTGATAATACTTTAAGTTTTCATCATTTTTATAAACCCAAAAATGATCGTAAGTACTAATTTTTTTAAGTTTTCGTTGATATTCTCCATCAAAAATATTCCAGGTTGAGTTTCTTTCCAATCCGTTGCAAGGGTCTTTTCCTGGATAATATATCAAAACAATTAATTCGTTGGAAGTACTTTTATCATTAAAAAGATACTCA
>NZ_JBBJNI010000161.1:2500-9140 GCF_037719425.1 Daejeonella sp.
TGCCCATAATTTTTTCTACGAGCCAATAACCCTGTGATTAGACTGTTGTTTTCAAAATAGATGTCTTGATTGCTCTGGTTGTTTTTTTGTTTAATGAAATCGACTTCCATAATTTCTTTCAGGCTCTCGTTGTAATACACAACTTTCTTATCCTGCGAAAAAATGTTAAAGTACAACGCTAATAAATTTATTGCGAGATATTTCCTCATGTTATGACGGTTTTCTGTTGTCCCATTCTCGTTTCAACATTGCGTATTGAAATTCACTTCCCCATTTTCCTTTGAAGAATATGTTTTCAATAAAGTGTCCTTCTTGTTTAAATCCAATACTTTTTAGTAAGCTGATTGAAGCAATATTTTCAGCATCCACTATTTCAACAACTCGGTGTATTTCTTTTGTGTCAAACAGAAAAGTCAAAACTCCGATTATAACTTCTTTTGCGTATCCCTTTTTTTGTTCGGGATGCGAAATTGTTATTCCAATTTCTGCAATTCTTGTGTCGTATTGGTCAAGTTAATTGCACAGTCGCCAATAAGTTGTCTCGTTTCACTATTTTCAATTCCGTACTGCACCCATTCTCCTGCTTTGCCAAAATCCTTTGTCGAGTTGCCAATAATAAATTCTTCGGCTTGTTCCATTGTCATAGCATCAAAACCTTGATATTTTGTAACTTCTGGATTAGAGCGATAAATATAAAAATCCGATAGGTCGGATAATTCGAGGTGTCGAATATAAAGTCGTGTTGTTTGTATATTTAGTGTTTCCATTACTCATATTATTCTCGCAAATGATTTGTCGGGTTGTCTTCACAATGACCGCTAACGGTTTGCGGGTTTAAGTTGTGCCGGTGTTAGTGGCACTGTCCTTTGTCGCGTACCACTAAGGTGATTAAGAAGTTGAACAGATCGAGTAGCAGGTCAGCCGGCATAGCTTTAACCTGCTGTTATAGGTAGTGCGGATATAATTTCGGACTATATTTCTACGCTCAGTTTCAAATGTTTCCCAAATCCTTCGCGAATTATTCTCATAAGGGTTGATAATCGGATATCGCTCGCGTTATTTTCAATTCGGGAAATATAAGTCTTTGTTGTCCCGCATTTTTCAGCCAATTGCTCTTGTGTTAATCCTTGTTCCTTGCGGAGCTCCTGCAACATTACCCCAAGCCTGAATGTCTCAAAGCCTTCTTCGTATTTCTCACGAGTTTCAGTTCCATGTTTTCCGTACTGGAAATCCAGATGGTCTGCAAAAGAGGTTAGGTTTTTATTTACTTTTTTCATCTAAATATTGTTTTTTTAGTCTTTCTGCTAAGTCTAGTTCGTTTTTCGGAGTCTTTTTAGTTTTCTTTTGAAAACCATTCACTAACACAATCAGTTGTCCTTTGTCGAAAAAACAAAAAACACGGTAAATGTCAGAACCAACCTCAACTCTGATCTCATAAAGTCCAGTTGAACCAGTAAGATGTTTAAAATATTTTTCAGGGATCCTGTCAAGAGTCGCAATAAGTTGCAAAGTCCAGTTGAACTTTTTCTTTACTTCTGGCTTCAGCGTTTCAAAAAAATCAAGGTAGTATTCCTTGAAATAATAAATGTCCCTTATAAATTTGTCACCCATTTTACCTAGCAAAGTTAGCTAATTAGATAACATATTCAAAGTCGTTAATGAGAATTTTTATATGAAGGGATGCAGGAGCATTACCTATAACTTACATATATGTCTGTTAAAGTCACTCCAAGCCAGCCAAATCCGGCGCCTTGCTTCCCTATCAGCATCCTTAATTTAAAGATGAATATTTTTATCCAATTTCTACAGCGTTTAGTTTTCTGCAGCGTTTAAGTTGCCGTAGGCATCCCTACGGGACTAACAACCATTTGTCATTGCGAGCGCAGCGCGGCAGCCATTTGCAAAACCCACCCCCCCTCCGTATCTTTACCCTCGCATTAAACGCTGTTTGCACCAGTATCAATGATTTATGATTAAGTATAACACACTCCTTTACTATTGCTACAGCGCAATAGAAAATGCTGAACAATTCGCAGCAGATCATCTTCAGTTTTGCAAGTCTTTAAACCTTGTGGGGCGCATTATCGTGGCCGAAGAAGGATTGAACGGCACCGTTTCAGGTACTGCAGAATCATGTAAAGCCTATATGGAAAAGCTTCATGCAGATCCGCGCTTTGCTAAGATTGATTTCAAAATAGATGAAGTTCCCGAGCCTTCTTTTATCAAGATGCACTGCCGCTATAAATCGGAGATCGTGCATTCCGGCTTAAGGGATCCGCATATTATAAACCCGGAACTCAAGACCGGCATCCACCTCGGGGCGGATGAGTTTATCAATATGAAGGATAATGAGGATGTTGTTATTCTTGATGTTCGTTCAGACTATGAGCATTCTATCGGCAGGTTTAAAAATGCCGTAACCCTGGATATTGAGAACTTCCGTGATTTCCCGGCAAAGATCAATGAGCTGGCAAAGTATAAAGACAAGAAGATCATTACTTATTGCACCGGCGGTATCAAATGTGAGAAAGCCTCTGCTTTGCTTTTACATGAGGGTTTTGAAAATGTTTACCAGCTGCATGGCGGGATCATCAAATACGGCAAGGAAGCCGGAGGTAAAGATTTTGAAGGCAAGTGCTATGTATTTGATAACAGGGTTGCCGTTGATGTAAACACTGTGAACCCGGCGGTTATTTCAACCTGCCTTAACTGCGGAGGTCATACCACAAAGATGATCAATTGCGCCAACCCGGAATGCAATGAGCATTTTACCCAGTGTTATGCCTGCGGCGAAAAGCTGGAAGGGGCATGTTCCAATACCTGCCAGTCACATCCGCGGAAGCGTGAGTATGATGGTACGGGCTATTATGTAAAAGTGCCGCAGGCTGTGAATAGTAAAAAGCAAAAGGTAGCTCTGTAAAAAATATTGCAAAGAGCTTATGCATTACCTGTCATTTTTCCCGTCAGGTCTGGAAAAGCACACTCCTTCAATAGCATTTTTCTGATGGCAGAGTTTGTAGCTATTGAAGGCGTGTGCTGTAATGAGCTTTTGATTTGACCTATTTTTTCGAGCCGAAATTAAGGGTATCCTGATAGAATGTTACCTCTCCACTTGAGATGTCGTGAGTGCCTCCAATGATTCCAATTTGTCCTTCTTCAATCATTTCTTTGAGGATTGTGCTTCGTTGCATTATCGCTGTAACGGTTCGCTTCACATTTATTACGGCAACATTTTCAACAAAAATCGGGTTGCTGGAATTTCGATTTTCTTTAGTTACCATTTCATCGTCAACTGCAGGCCTGATTTTAGTGAGCAGGGCTGTCAAATTACCCATTTCTACGTGATCGCAAGCGCCTCTGACTGCTCCGCACTTCGTGTGACCTAATACAACAATAATTTTTGCGCCAGCTACCGCACAACCAAATTCCATACTGCCTAAGATATCTTCATTAATTATGTTGCCAGCAATACGGACACTGAAAACGTCGCCTAGTCCCTGATCGAATATTAATTCGGCAGAGGTTCTGCTGTCAATGCAACTCAGAATTACCGCGAATGGATGTTGTCCGTCTGATGTTTCGTTTGCTTGCTGAAGCAGGTTGCGATTGATCTTCAGATTATTTACAAAGCGTTTATTTCCGTCTTCTAATAGTTCTAGAGCCTTGGATGGGCTTATTTGCGCTTGCAATTCTTTTGTAAGTGTTTTCATTTTTACTTGAGTTAATGGATTATGATAAGTGAAAGTTTTCCGTTTGATGTGCCTGAGGTATGTCAGTTTCTTTTAATAGTTGTTTAATATTAATTTCAATGGTTCGGGCAATAGCCGTCATTGCAGTATCTGTTGGTCTGTTCTCAAACGGATCCTGCATATGAGTTGCTGATTTTTCCAATAGAAAAAAAGCTGCCGATATTAAAAGCAGTAAGGGAATTTCAAAATAGCCGGCAACATCAATTAATGAAACTGATAGTGTTACAACGAATAAGTAAATGATGGCATGAAGAAACAGTCGGTAAGTAACAGGGAACACTGTTGTTTTTATTCGTTCTGATTTTCCCTGTGCATCGCAAAGCCGGGTAAGGGTGTTATCTAGTTGTAATTGCGATAATATTTCTAGTTGATTTCGATCTTTAAGGTTCCTGATGTCCTTTGCGTGAAGGTTGAGCAATGCTAAGGGCTTGTTATTGTGGTGTCTAAGCTCTTCAAGATCTTCAGGGGAGATGTATTGCTCTAAATTTTCAGTTGGATTGAGCCCTCTAAGCGATTGTCCTAAAGAATAGCACCAGGCAATTTGTCTGAAGGAAATTTTTCTAACCATCGGGTCATTGCCAATTGTTGTTAAATTTTGCAATTGAATAACGAAACTTCTTGAATCATTAACGATAGATCCCCATACTTTCCGGGCTTCCCACCATCTATCGTATGATTGACTTAGTTTGAATGAAAGAAGAATTGAAATGGCCGTGCCAATAAAAGCAGGGATTGTTAGAGGCATAGCCGGCAATAGATCCCGATACTTTTCGGTGATAAAAAGAACTAATAAAGATAAAACCAGTACATATCCAAGGTCATATTTTACTTTATTAAATATGTAGGCAGCGGGTATTCGTTTGTTTAATAACATAACTGATCTCTTAATGTATGGGTCAAAGATAGCAATCATTTATTAAATGATAGTAATACTATTATAAATAATTGTAGAATATTATTTAAGTTTGCTTCTTCTTCAATAACCAGTAATGACCTAAATGAAGTTACAGCTACAGATGAAAATGAACGAAGCCTTGTATCTTCGTAATCCGGAAAGCTCTGAACTGGGAAAGAGCATTCTCAAGCATAGCGTTCAGTTAATTTACAAGGCAGGTTTTGAGGCTTTTACCTTTAAGAAATTGGCTGAAGAGATTGGCACAACTGAGGCCGGTATTTATCGATACTTTGAAAATAAACACAAGCTATTGGTTTATCTGACAGCCTGGTATTGGGGCTGGCTTGAATTTCAGATAAGTTTTCAAACGAATAATATCGAGGACCCGGTGGTAAAGCTTAAGAGAATAATCATGCTATTGGCATCGGCAGTTGAAGATGATCAGCAGACAAATCATATAGACGAAAGTTTACTTCATCAGATTGTTATTGCTGAGGGGTCAAAGGCATATTTAACGAAACAAGTCGGGGAGGATAACAAACAGCATTTTTTTAAACCCTACAAGGAATTGTGTGCCGTGATTAGCAGGGTGATCTCAGAATGTAGTCCATCATACAAATATCCCAAGTCATTGGCGTCAACTATAGTTGAAATGGCTCATTTCCAGACCTTCTTCATGAATAACCTACCTTCACTTACTGATTTTAGTACGAAGAAGGAGGAAAGCGAAATTATTTCCTTTCTGAATGACCTGGTATTTACAAGTTTAATGAAAAGTTAATTTTTTCCCGGATGTAAAGCTATTGCTCAGTGAAGTAATAAACGCGCCAATTTTCACTAATTTGATCTTCTGAAAAATAGTACCATGATAAACAAGACTTACTGCCTGGCCTTAATAATACTGGTTTTACAGCACCTTTCAATGGCTCAAAATAACACCTACTCTAAAGAAGCCTTTGTAAAAGGTACTGATACCCTACTGTACAGGCTCCTGCTGCCCGAAAACTTTGACCCGGCAAAGAAATACCCGGTTCTGTTCTTCCTGCACGGATCAGGTGAGCGGGGCAATAATAATGAAGCCCAACTGACGCATGGCGGGAAGCTTTTCCAGAGCGAGCGCATGAGAAAGGATTTTCCTGCAATTGTAATATTCCCCCAATGCCCTGCAAAGGATTTCTGGGCAAATGTACAGTTCCGCAATACGGGTGAACGCTTCGGCTTTCAAACAGGCGGAGAACCGGGCAAGGTTATGAGCCTGCTCATGGAGCTCGTTGAAGATTACCGCGACCAGAAGTATGCCGACAAAGACCGGTTCTATGCAGGCGGCTTATCAATGGGAGGTATGGGGACACTGGAGCTCCTGCGCCGGAAACCAAAAGTTTTTGCAGCAGCAGTGTCTATCTGCGGCGGCGATCATGTGGACAATGTCAAAAAGTATAGAAAGGTCCCCGTTTGGTTTTTCCATGGGGAAAAGGATACCACCGTGCCTGCGGAAAAGTCTAAGGTAGTGGTCGCGGAACTGCAGCGTTTAAAAGCAAAGGATGTTAAGCTGACCCTGTATCCTGAGGCCGGACATAATAGCTGGGATGCAGCATTTGCGGAAGCGGAGTTGTTGCCGTGGGTGTTTGGACATGAGAGGTAGGAGGAAAGTTGAAAGTTGAGAGTTGAGAGTTGAGAGTTGAGAGTTGAGAGTTGAGAGTGGAGAGTAGAGAGTGGAGAGTGAAGGTCAGAAGTCAGAGGACTGATGTGACGGATATTTGAGAAGGGTGCTGGTGGTGCTGGAGAAGGTTGTGTAATAGGGGAAGCTGGGTGCTTAAGGTTTGTCTGCGCTGTCTTCGTCCTTAGATTCTTCTGCGGGTTTTGTATTAGCAGCTTTAAAGCGTGGCACGTAAGCGGGCTTTGGTTTATCTGCAATTTCCTCATTTTGCTTTTCAACGGGCTTTACAGGAACGGCCGCTTTAAAGCGGGGTACATAGGCCGGCTTTGGTTTCTCTGC
>NZ_JBBJNI010000021.1:0-39436 GCF_037719425.1 Daejeonella sp.
CGTGGCGCGACATGGATGAGTGTAATTCCTGGTTGATTTGCATGAGTATATTTTTTCTACGACTAAAATAGTTCGCTGAGAAAATATTTAGGCAACGCTTTTCACCTGGATATTCCGCTCCATAGTACGCCACGATTCCGACACAAACCTTTACGTCGCAGATACATCGCAAATGCCCTTCTTTTTTTTGCCAGCTAAATGCTGTTAATGTTATAGTACTTTCGTCGGAATATCTAATAGATAGGTCGGAATAAAAAGCTCAGGCTTCCGACCACCGGCCATCTCAGTCCGCAATGATCACCTGAATTCCCTTTTCTTCCAACTGTCTCACAGTTGCGGGCAGTACACCCTTATCAGTGATTATATATTGAACCTGATCCAGGTTGCAAACTTTGCCGAGACCGCGTCTTCCAAATTTTGAGCTATCAGCAAGGATGGCGATCACCTGAGCCGATTCTATCATCTTTTGATTTAAACTTGCTTCTGTAAGATTGGTAATGGAAAGGCCGAATTCAAGATCAATCCCATCAATGCCAAGAAAAAGGATCCCACAGGAAATATCCTCTAATATCCGTTCAGCATGAGAGCCTGTTACTGAAGAAGAGTTAGGTCGTGTTAAACCTCCTAGTTGCAAAACATCAACATTGGGACGGTTACATAACTCCATGGTAACTTTAACGGCGGGTGTTATAACAGTAAGGTGTTTCGTAGGATGCAGGCATCTCGCCAGTTCAAAAACAGTTGTGCCAGATCCAATAATAATTGAGTCATTTTGATCAATTAATGCTATTGCAGCGCTAGCGATTTTTTGCTTCTCTTCCCGTTTAATTAGTTCTTTTTCATTTATGGGCCTTTCGACCGTATATGGGTTGGTAATTGAGCCCCCACCTCTCGTGCGGAATAGAAGGTTTTTATCTTCAAGAAGTTTGAGATCTTTGCGTATAGTTACTCCCGAAACCTCCATAAGATCACTAAGGTCCTGGATGTTCACCTGCCCATCTTCCTGTAATTTTTTTAATATCAACTGATGTCGTTCAGTAATATTTCTCATTTGCTTTATCTATTCAGGGTATTTAAAGCAATTATAACTAATTAAAATGAAGTAGTAACCATAACATGGTTAGCCACTTTTTAATACATCTTTAAAAATGCCTAAAATGTCAAATTAACTATGAATTTATACGATGGCGCAGCGAATTAGGTCGATTGAATTTGAATAGAATATATTTAAATGTGTTTAAATACCTTTAAAAACTCTTTAAAAATATTTTATTTTGTTTTATTTTATTTAATTAAATTTTATTTATAAGTTTGGTATTAAGAAGTTTTGTTTCACATTGTTTAATTAAGTTTCTCTTGACATCGAAATATTATAATTTCAAATTGATTCCTAATTGCTTTTTTGGATTTTAGGTTTTCAATCCTATTAGGTTCATTTCTTCTAGGCCAACTAAATAAACTTTGCTTGTACGAACAAGATAGGGAAAACCAAACCCCGAATAAAGTGAGGAAATTTAAAAAAACCAATAAAATGAAAATTTTAAAAACGAAAAATGGTTGTAATTATCTATGGTTCAAAAAAACACTCTCTTTTTTAGCAAAAGGGTTTACGGTTACAATGTTACTGGTACTTTCGCTTGGTTGTAAAAAGGCTAATGAAACCTCTCAAAGTGATCAGGAAGCGGCTTCAGTTAAAACATCTTCCAGTAAAACAAGTGCTGACGAAACTTGGTATATGGCCATATTGCCCGATACGCAATACTACACTGACCCCGGAGGTTCACACAACGGAACCATGCAAATGTTTACCAATCAGATAGATTGGATTTTGGATAATAGAACATCGCTCAACATACAATATGTAGCGCATTTGGGTGATATCACTGACGAGGGGGATAGATCTGGTTATGATTTCCAGTGGACCAATGCAAACAATCAGATATCTAGATTGCACGATGCAAATATGCCATATGGGCTTGCGGTTGGTAACCATGATCAATGGTGTAATGGCGATCCAGGTTCAGGTGCAACCAATAATGGTTATGGTACACGGTTTGGAAAAGACCGTTTCGAGGGGACTGCTCCATACTACAGTACGCCACAGCCTCGAAAAGCTTGGTATGGCGCAAATTATACTACTGTAGGCTCTAATAATAATGATAACCATTATGATCTTTTTACAGTTTTTGGCCAGAAGTATTTAGTAATGTACATTGAGTATAACGAACAGGGTAGCCTAACCAATAGCGATTATCCGCCAGATTGCCCCAACTCTAGTTCTGTTTCACCCTATAGCTCTACTATTGAGTCTAATGTAACAGCATGGGCAAATACAATTATTCAGGCGAACTCAGATCGGAAAGTAATTATTGTAAGTCACAGCGTGCTTAGCCCTCATAAACTCCTTCCAGATGATGGTACGAACGCTATTCACAATAGTAAGCATAGAACCATTAGCGGACAAGCACCTGATAACTCTTATGGAAATTTTACAACTCAAGGGCAGAAGCTTTATGATCTCATTGCCAAACCAAATCAAAATGTATTTATGATGCTTGGCGGTCATATTACAGGTGAAGGATATAGGGTTGAAACGCAAAATGGCCATGTTGTTAAAGCTTTTGTATCAGACTATCAGGGGCGCTCATATGGCGGAAACGGTTATATGAGAATTTTGAAGTTTAATAAAACGACGGGTACAATTGAAATCCGTAGCATCCAACCTTTACCGGGTACTAATGGCGAAGAACTAGATGCTGATAGTAAGTTTACAGTAAGCATGTATAATTAAAATAAGTTTGGGCGAGGCTATCTCAATTTTCAGTTGAGATAGTCTTCTCTAAATTGAAATGGTCCTTAAAGTGAATTGGATGAAAAAAATCGTTACATGTTTTTTAGGATTGATTACACTTTTTTTTGGTGCTTGTTCTGAATATCAGAAGGGGAACGGCATATTACTTTATAAGATTGTCGATGGTAAGAATACACCGACAATAGGAAAAATCGCGGTAGTTTTTTTGACCTATTCAGAGGCTACTGACAATGGAAAAGTACTCTCGGAAACAGGAATTTTTGATCCCATACCGCTCGAAGTGTACGCAACAACACCTCAGTTCGAAGGTGATTTTCAAGATGCATTCCAATACCTAAGCGAGGGCGATAGCGCTGTAGTCAAAGTGAGCCTCGACTCGATTAAGCTTCTTAACCCTACACCAATTCTAGCTAAAGACAGCTCAAAATACATGACATATAAGGTGAGAATACATAAAGTGATTAACCAGAATGGAAAAGGGGATAGCACTTTTTTAACAAGTTTATACGAATATAAAAATGAAGAGATACTAAAGCGTAAAACTGCCGAACCGGAAAAAATTGAGAGATATCTAACAGCTAAAAAACTAAAATATACAAAAACTTCAACAGGGTTATTGTATCCTTCTGATTTAAAAACTGTTAATAATTCAGGAAAAGAGCTGTATGTAAGTTATGCGTTTACATCTTTAGACGGAAAGTTGTTTTTGAGAAAATATGAAAAAATAAAACCAGAGCAGGCACACATTCCAGGGTTAAAAGAAGCTCTTACTATTACTCCAAAAGGGATAAAAACTAAAGTTATCATCCCATCAAAATTAGCCTATAGTGCAGTAGGAGATAATGATAAAATGTCTCCTTACACGCCCTTGATTTGCGATTTTATGATAGTGAATAATAAAACTAAATAATAAACCATTGATTATGAAAGTTAAATTTTTACATCCAAATTTTAAAGGTAAATGGCATTACCTGTTAGCACTGACGCTATTTATCTTCCAAAGCGTGGGTTATGCGCAAGATCTAACAGTTAACGGTACTGTAAAAGATGTTACAGGCGAAACGCTTCCGGGTGTCAGTATAAAGAGTGAAGAAAGTAGACAAACTACTATTACAGACGTCAATGGCAGATTTACTTTAACGGTTAACAATTTCAACGAGACGTTAATCTTTTCGTATATAGGCTATGCTACTAAAGGAGTAGCACTTGAGGGTAGAAAGTCGCTTATTGTTACACTTTCGGCAGAAAATAGAACACTGAATGAGGTAGTTGTTGTGGGTTTCGGTACCCAGAAGAAGGTTAACCTAACCGGATCTGTTTCAAGTATCAACTCAGAGCAGTTAACTATGCGTCCTGTTGGCCAAACATCTGCTGCACTGCAAGGTTTGGCAGCGGGGGTTACAGTGGTGCAGAATTCAGGCCGGCCGGGTAATGATGACGGTACTATTCGGATCAGGGGTATAGGTACTTTAAGCTCTTCAAACCCTCTTGTTTTAATTGATGGAATTGAAGGTTCAATAAACAGCATTGACCCGAGTCTGATCGAAAGCATTTCTGTGCTAAAGGATGCTGCCTCGTCAGCAATATATGGTTCCCGCGCTGGTAATGGGGTTATCCTTGTAACTACAAAACGTGCTAAAAGTAACCAGATTGGCATAAACTATAACACGTATATAGGTAAGCAGGATCCTACAAATCTTCCGGATATGGTGAATGCGGTAGATCACGTGGAGATGACCAATCAGGCATATGTGAGTGCAGGTTTACCGCCATTATATTCTGCAACCCTTATTAATAACTATAAGACACAAGGTGCAGCTAATCCGGATCAGTATCCGGACACAGACTGGCAAAAACTGGTTTTACAGGGATCAGGATTTATGCAAAGCCATTTTCTGTCTGTAAATGGAGGTGGCGATAAAGTCCGTTTTCTGACGTCATTCGGGTACCTTGATCAGAAGGGAATACTGGAGAACACGGATTTTAAACGGCTGACATTAAGAAATAATGCCGATATCAGGTTCTCTGCAAAGTTGAGTATGAAAGTTGACCTCCAGTTATTGACATCCACGACCAGGCAACCCGGGCCGGGGACAAGCTCAATATTTCACTGGATGAATCGTATTCCGGCAAATCAGCCAGGATTATTTAGCAATGGGAATTATGGAGAAGGATGGAACGGAGTAAATCCAATAGCTCAGACTCAGATTGGCGGTGTGAGAAAATCAAATAATCCATATGCACTTTTAAATGCGACCTTAAGTTATAGTCCTACTAGCTGGCTTAATGCGGAAGTTACTGCTGCCCCTAAGCTTGCTGGTTCATTTGATAATTTTTTCGTAACGTCCATGACTACCTATAACGCTAACGGAACAGTTGCATTTAAATCGCCCGCTCTAGCAGATTTAACCCAGAATAGCAGTAAGTCTCTTTATAACAACTTTAGAGCAACTGCAACAGCTTCAAAAATAGTAGGTTCTCATAATCTGAAATTATTAGCGGGGGCCTCGAGGGAAGATTTTCAGAATGATGCATTTGGAGCCTATCGCGAAAATTTCATCCTCCCTCAATACCCTATACTCAATACCGGCTCATCAAGTACACAGCAAAATAATGGTACCGCTTCCGAATGGGCTTTACAATCATTCTTTGGACGTTTCAACTATGATTTCAAATCCAAGTATTTGTTAGAGGTAAATGGTCGTTATGATGGTTCGTCACGTTTTGCGAAGGGAAATAAATATGGATTTTTCCCTTCCGTATCTGCCGGATGGCGGGTCTCTGAAGAGAAATTCATGGCAGGGATAAAAAATGTGATAAACGAAATGAAGTTCCGTGGTTCATGGGGCCAACTAGGTAATCAAGATATAGGAACCTATCCTTTTACTACTACAGTAAGTTCAGGATCTTACACCATGAATAAGCAGATCGTCAATATTGCGGCTCTTAATACTATGGCAAACGAAGATATTACGTGGGAAACCACTGAAATGACGAATGTGGGGCTTGACATGACCTTGTTCAATAATCTAACACTTACTGCAGAATTATTTACCAGAAAGACCAGGGATATCCTGCTTCAGCTTACCGTTCCTATGTCGATTGGATTGGCGCCGCCGTATCAAAATGCTGGGATAGTTGAAAATAAAGGATGGGAACTGAGTATGGGATACAGAAATAAGGTTAGAGATTTTAATTATCATGTGAATTTAAATCTGTCTGATGTAAAGAACAAGATAATTGACCTAAAAGGAATTAAAAGTATAAGTGCTTCGCTGCCTCAGATAAATCAGGAAGGCTATGCGATCAACTCGTTTTACGGTCTTGAGGCTTTAGGATTTTTCCAGTCGGATGCAGAAGCAAAAGCAGCTCCAACCCAATTCGGTACGGTAAAGGCTGGCGATATCAGGTTTAAAGACCAGAACGGCGACGGCAAGATCAATGATAATGATTATCTGCCTATTGGCAGCCCGATTCCCAGATATACGTACAGTGCAAACATTAATACATCATGGAAGGGCTTAAGCCTGGGTGTCTTCCTTCAGGGAGTAGGTAAAGCTAACGGATTACTCTACCAGCAAGGAATCATGCCGTTTTGGAATGGAGGAACTGTTCAGGAACAACATAAAAACTCTTGGACCCCGACGAATACCAATGCCGCTTTCCCTAGGCTGGCGTGGAGTGATTCAAATAATCAGCAAATCTCAACCTTTTGGGTAAAAGATGCATCGTACCTCCGCTTAAAAAACATTCAGTTAGGTTATCAATTGCCTGCAAGCTTTGTCAACAAGGTTAAACTGAAAGGTGCCCGTCTATACGTAAATGGCGCGAACTTGTTCACAATGGATAACTTCTGGGATGGGTATGATGTAGAGGCTCCAATTGGAAGAGGAAGCGAATATCCTCAGGTAAAAGTTTATTCATTTGGTTTAGATGCTAATTTTTAATTGATAAAGACATGTTCAGATTTAGTAAATATTCGGTACTCTTTTTAGCCTTGCTATTTATTGTGCCATCCTGCAAAGAAGACTACTTGGAAAAAATTCCACTGTCAGGTCCATCCTCTTCATCGTTTTATTCAAATCAAGATGAATTAATGTTAGGTTTAATGGGTTGCTACAAAGCCCTTAATTTTAATTCGAAATCTCAGAGACCCTGGCCGGTGATTATGGATGTGGTAACTGATATAGAATGGAATAGAAGTGCAGGTGACCTTCAGGATATCGGTAAGGGCGATCACGCAAGTAATAATGATGCTATCCTTACTTGTTGGAGAGAATTTTACCAGGCCATTAACAGGTGTAATTTCCTGCTTGATAATATAGACAAGTTAAAGGCAAGTGTTCCACCTACAGTGTACGCTCAGTCAAAAGCAGAAGCGCGTTTTATACGCGCAATTAGTTATCATTATCTGGTGGAGCTTTTTGGAGGCGTTCCTCTGGTTACTAAAATGCTCACACTGGAGGAGTCGCAGATACCAAAGAGTTCTAAGAAGGACGTAGTTGATTTCATTATTAAAGAGCTCACAGAAGCGGCAGTTGATCTCCCACTCAATTATAGTGGAAATACGGGCCGTGCATCTAAGGGAGCAGCACTTGGATTCAAAGCAAGAGCTGCTCTATACAATGAAAGATGGGATGTGGCTGCTACAGCTGCAAAAGAAGTAATGGACCTTAAGTACCATACGCTTTATCCTAATTTTCCAGATTTGTTCATGTTTGCGGGAGAAAAGGCTACTGAACATATGTTTGCTCTTCAATTCCAAAAAGGTGTGATTATCCATGCAACTCCGAATTTTCTGACATCGCGCATGGCTGGGGGGGTATCCAACGAAATACCTCCTCAAACTATGGTTGATCAGTATCAGGCAGTTGACGGTTTAACTATTGATAAATCTCCATTGTATGATCCGAAAAAACCCTTCGCGAACCGAGATCCTCGTCTTACCTTTACCATCACGGTGCCCGGATCTAGATTGTTTAATATTCAGTTTGAAGTACATCCAGATAGTTTACAAGTTTGGAACTATAATTTTACCCCTGCCAAAAGAGTAGCAAACACGGATGCAACAAATGCGTTTGCAACCTACAGTGGATATCTTTACAAAAAATATTGCGATATTATTGATATGTCGGATAATAAGCAATCGGAGCTAAATCACAGTTTATTAAGATATGCGGAAATTCTTTTGATCTATGCTGAGTCCAAGATTGAATTAAACCAATTAGACGCTACTACATACGACGCTATTAACCAAGTACGTCGTCGACCGACTGTTCTAATGCCCGTAATCACAACCGGTAAAACCCAAGCCGAAATGCGTCAGATAGTACGACAGGAGCGTAATTATGAACTCGCAATGGAGGGGCTTCGTTTATTCGATATTAGAAGATGGAAAACTGCAGAAAGGTTGATGAACAAGCCTGTGTTAGGAAAGATAAAAAGAGAATTCCTTGCAAATGCACCAACATTTGATGCAGACGGTTATCCGGTCTACACTGGCGTTATTAATGGATCGCAGATGAGGCTAATCGAAACCCGAAAATTCAATAAAGACCGTGATTATCTGTGGCCTATACCAAATGTTGAGATAGCAGCGAATAAAGCACTTGTGCAAAATCCAAACTGGTAATAACCTATTAAGTAAATCACACTCTTGAATCTTGATACCGATTTCTGAGTATGATCTAAATTGCATTAAATGTGAAGTTGATTGTAGCTATAAGGGAGTGAGTGTTAAAAGAAAAATTTAAATATGGGTTCATTCCTTATTCCTGAACGTCGAAGGTGGTTTATAGTAAGTATAATCTTTTTAGCGATTGTCTTTAATTATTTTGACAGGCAAATTGTCTCAATTCTTAAACCAATTCTTAAAAAAGAGTTTGATCTGGATGACAAAGGTTATGCCATCATCCTGAACATTTTTACGATATGTTATGCATTAATGTATCCTGTAACCGGTTGGCTAGTAGACCGTTTTGGTGCGAAATTGACGATGTTTTGGGGAATTATAGCCTGGTCCGTCGCAAGTATCGGCGGCGGCATCTCCCGAACCTTCGGTCAGTTCACATTTTTCAGGGGTATGCTGGGTATGGCTGAGCCGACTAATTTTCCAGCACAGCTTCGTGTTGTTACTATTTGGTTTCCGGGTAAGATGCGTGCAACTGCAAACAGCCTTTGCGTTGCGGGAAGCTCCATTGGCGCCATCATAGCACCTCCCTTAGTAGCATGGCTTGCGATATCATATAATTGGCAAACGGTTTTTATTGTAGCTGGCGTTGTTGGTGTTTTAATTGCCTTGTTATGGATTCTGGTTTATCGTGATCCGCCAGAGTCGATAACAATGGAAAGTGCAGGTGTAGAAAATATTAACGAAACGCAAGCCTTCACTTGGGGACAATTATGGACCCGACGTAGTTTGTGGGGAATATTATTGATTCGATTCGTCAGCGATCCTGTTTGGTATTTTTGTTTATTCTGGCTTCCAGGTTATCTGCAGGAGGAATCGGGTTTGACTCTGGTTCAAATGGGTATGTTTGGCTGGATTCCTTTTTTGGTAGCCGACCTTGGCGCTATCGGGACATCTGCGTGGTCAGACTCACTGGTGAGAAAAGGATACGATCCTCTGAAAGCCCGGAAAATCATGTTGAGCAGTGTTGCTGTTCTTGCTCCATTATGTGTGCTTACTCCCTATCTGCCAAATGCTGCGATGACGATATTTATATTCAGTGTCGTTGCAATAGCTTGCCTTAGTTGGCTATTTACAGTAAGTGTGGTAATTGCTGAATCGTTTCCGGTAAAAAATGCTGCGAGTGTTTTGGGTATTGCCGGTGGCTTCGGTGCTCTTGGTGCCGTCCTGTTCAACTATTTTGTTGGCCAGTTCATGGGAACCCTGGGTGCTGAAAAAATATTTATTGTTATGGCCTTTCTCCATCCATTGGCTGTGCTTGTTTTATGGACTATGGTTAAGCAGGAGAAACCTGGGAAGAGTGAACAGTTGACAGTTGATGGTTGACAGTCTTGGCGTACAGTTCGGAGATGGACAAAATGGAGAATTGACAATTGTTGAAGATTAGTATAAGAGTAATATTCTATAAATGGAAAATAATAGATTAACCGTGAGTGAACCGGCGAGAGTAGTGCTGGTTAGATTAAATGTAGATGTTTTGGTAGTAGGCGGAGGCCCTTCAGGTATTATCGCAGCCCAGGCCGCCGCAGAAGATGGCTTGAAAGTAGCTTTGATTGACAGTAGAAGCTTTTTAGGCGGTAATCTTACCATAGGGCTTCCAATTCTTGGCTTTCTTGGCCAAAAGGGTAACCAGATCATCAAAGGTTTGCCTGATAAATTTATCAAGCGTTTGGCTGCGCAGGATGCCGCAAGTGAGCATCGGCCATGCCCGCTACACATGAGCCTAACACTAGTTGAACAGGAGGCTGTGAAAAATGTAGCTCTTGAAATGCTGACCGAAAGCGGCGTGGAGATACTTCTTTATACCCACTTTTCTGATGTGGTGATGGAAGGGGATACTCTCAAAGGGGTTATTATAGAAAGCAAATCAGGGCGTGAAGCAATTCTTGCTAAAGTAATCATAGATTGCAGTGGCGATGCGGATGTCGCTTTCCGTGCTGGAGTGCCTACCGAGAAAGGTAACGCCACAGGTGGTATGCAGCCTCCAACATTGATGTTCTGTCTTGGTAATGTTGATACCGATAAGCTTCGTAGGAGCATCGCCGAAGAGCCAAGAACCTATCTGACTGATTTCATTCCGGCTGAATACTTCGGTCAAAATCACCAGTTCATTGTGGTTGGCTTAAGAAGCCTTATGGAGAAGGCAAGGGAGGATGGCCTCGACCTTCCGGTAGAACGTACCATACTTATCACAGGTTTGAGAAAAGGAGATGTGTGGGTTAATATGAGTCGTATAAGCGGGGTTGATGGTACTGATCCGGCAAGCCTGTCCCATGGGGAGATAGAGGGCCGAGAGCAAGTAAAAAAGATTCAGAAATATTTGATAGAATATGTCCCCGGATTCGAAAATGCAATTTTCACGAAGATGGCCCCTTTTGTGGGTATCCGTGAAACCAGAAGGATAGTAGGAAAATATGTGATGACACAGGAGGATATTCTTAGCTGCGCCCGGTTTGATGATGCAATAGCTGTAGCAAGTTATCCTTTAGACATTCATCATCCTACAGGTGGTGGCTGTACGCTAACGTGGTGTGGCGACTGTTACGATATTCCATACCGCTCTCTTGTACCATTGAAAGTTAAGAACCTGTTAGTTGCTGGCCGATCTATTTCGACAACCCACGAAGCAATGTCGGCTATCCGCGTGATGGCCCCTTGTATGGCTATGGGCGAGGCCGCGGGCCGTGCTGCTAAAATGGCGGTAAGAGAAGGTATAGCGCCTGCAGATATTGACGTTAATAAACTAAGAACAGAACTTGGGGAAGCAGGGGCATATCTCAATCCTTTGCAAACCGTGTAGGTCTAACAACCAATAACCAACAACCAAATGCCTGAAAAATTAAATTTATCGAGAAGAACCTTTGTAAAAGGGCTGGGGCTTGCTGCGTCAACACCATGGCTGGCACAATCTGTTTATGCTGGAGGCATTACATCCCCGGCAGGCGCGTCAAATCATAAAGTTGTTACCGCTAATATTCGAGTGGCGCTGGCAGAAGACGATGCCAAAGGATTGGGATGGAATGACCGGAAAGACTTCTGTATTAAGGTGCTAAAAGCACAAAAAGCTGACATTATTGGTTTGCAAGAAGTTTTAAAAGTGCAGGCCGAAGACTTGAAAAAAGCTTTTCCTGACTTTATGCTGCTTGGATTCGACGGGCCGGAAATGGACGCGCACCAAACAGGATATCACGGTATAGCCAAGAACCCCATCATGTTTAGAAAGTCTCGATATGAACTCAATGGCGCGGGGACCTATTGGCTCTCAAACGAGCCTAACATCGGCGGAAGCATGGCCTGGGAAACAGCACGTGCCCGTCATGCGAATTATTTAAGGCTTAAGGATCGTAAAACCGGGGTAGAGTTCCGTGTAGTTAATACTCACCTGGACCATATAACTCAGGCCGCGCGTGAAAAACAAATTGAGGCTATTTTGAAGGAGTGCGCGCAATACCCGGAAGATTTTATTCAGATCCTTACGGGTGATTTTAATGCCGGGGTAGCTAACGCCGTAGGCGCAATGCTTAAGAAAGATGGCTGGCAGGATTCCTATGCAGCCGTTCACGGTGACAAGGATCCTGGATTTACCGGTCACGGATTTGAAGGGGAAGCTTTTGCAAGATCGAACCGCAAAATTGACTTTATTTTCTCAAAAGGAAATGTGAAAGCCCTTGCATCCAAAATTATTAAGGACAGTCTCAAGGGAAAGTATCCGAGCGACCATTATTTCGTATCAGCAGATCTGAGTTTTTGATAAGCATGAATAGATCTTTAAAATATCTGTTAGTCAGGCTGGAGTTTGAGACTGCTGACGACATTATATAGCTTGGAATACTATCAAATTTAAAATAATTAATAAATGAAGGCACAATCTAATGCTGGAGACAATTTCCTCGACAAGGCAGGCATTCCTAAACACCTGGCCTGGGGGTATCTCGGCATCCTAATCTTTATGATGGGGGATGGTGTCGAACAAGGCTGGCTAAGCCCTTACCTCATAGGACGTGGAATGACCATTCAACAATCGGCCTCCCTGTTTACAGTGTATGGGGTTACAATTGCTATTTCTTCCTGGTTTTCAGGAGTCCTCGCCGAAGGGTATGGCCCAAAACGAACCATGTTGATGGGTATCATTCTGTATATCCTCGGTACGGTAGGTTTCGTTGGTTACGGAATGCCGGAACTGAATTTTCCGGTTATGTTGTTAACCTATGCTATCCGTGGATTCGGCTATCCATTATTTGCGTATTCGTTCCTTGTATGGATCACCTACAGAAGCCCGCAAAAGAAACTGGGCACAGCCGTCGGCTGGTTTTGGTTTGTATTTACAGGTGGATTAAATGTATTCGGGGCCTATTATTCCAGTTGGGCGATCGAGAACCTGGGATATATAGACACACTCTGGAGTTCCATATTCTGGGTATTGGTCGGTGCTTTTTTTGCCCTGGTCCTTAACAGGGATAAATTTCAAACAAGCGCAATCAAAGAAGGTGTCAGCAAATCTGAAGAATTAATGAAAGGCCTTACTATAATGAAGGAGGAACCTAAAGTTCTTATCGGCGGAATAGTGCGCGTGATAAATACCACGGCCCAGTTTGCATTCCCCGTATTCATCCCAATTTATATGGCTCAGCATGGATTCTCTACAACAGAGTGGCTTCAGATCTGGGGTACAATCTTCACAGCGAACATAGCATTCAATCTGATTTTTGGATTTGTTGGTGATGGCTTTGGATGGAAAAATACAGTGATGTGGTTTGGAGGAGTTGGTTGCGCAATAACCACTCTTCTTTTTTATTATTCACCCGTATTATTCGATGGCAGCTACTGGATGGTCATGTTTAGCGGAGTTCTTTGGGGAGCATTACTGGCGGGTTATGTGCCATTATCAGCCCTCGTTCCTTCGCTCGTGAAAAAAGATAAGGGCGCAGCGATGGCCGTTTTAAATCTGGGAGCCGGCCTTGCGGTATTTGCAGGCCCGGCCATAGTTGGATTATTTATCGGCAGCGTAGGGAATGAAGGTGTAGTGTGGATACTGGCCGGACTTTACCTGATAAGCGCTATTCTAACAAAATACATCAGTTTACCAGATAATGCAAAGACGGCTCATTCGGCCAAGGGAAAGCAGGAGTTAACGCCTGTTGTTGCCTGACGAATAAAAAATAGAATACAAACAGAGATATAAGAGGAACCTATGAGGATATTGATTACAGCCCCATATAACGAACAAGGACGGGAAAGGCTATCTGCCGCTTATGGCGAGGTAGTGTATAAGCCGTGGAAGGATAATGGAAGAGCGTTTAACGAAGACGAGTTAGTGAAGTTATTACAGGATACAAAAGCGGACGCTTTGATCACCGAGCATGATCATGTTACTGCTAAAGTTATAAATATATATCCCAATCTGCAGTTTATCGGCGTTTGCAGAGGCACTCCGTCTAATGTGGATCTTGACGCGGCAAAAGAAAAAGGAATTCCGGTTTTGCACACCCCCGCAAGAAACGCACAGGCAGTTGCGGAGATGTTTATCGCAAATGTCATCAACCTGATGCGTAACACTATTCCAAGCACCGAGTGGCTTACCGGAGAAAATTGGGGGGACGGCGCTCACACTTCTTATCTTCAATTCAAAGGAAACGAACTGGCAGGCAAAACTGTCGGGATGGTTGGATTCGGTGCGGTAGGGCAGCGTATTGCTGAAATGGTAAAATGTTTCCCATGTAAGATAAAATTTTACGATCCTTACCTGAAGAGTACAAATGCGGATTATATCAGGGCTTCACTTGAAGAGGTATTTTCAGACTGTGATATTGTGTCCATTCATCTGCCCGTCAACAAGGAGACAATTGGAATGATCGATAAAAGTCTGATATCCAAAATGAAACCTGATGCTATTTTTGTTAACACAGCCCGGGCGATCGTTGTCAACCATGATGATCTGCTTTTTGCCCTGGTAAACAATAAGATCCGTGGAGCAGTCCTTGACGTATTCAATTCAGAACCGCCTGACGCGTCAGATTACGAGTTGATACGTCTTCCGAATGTTCTGGCGACTCCTCATACGGCTGGCGCAACTCATGAAGTTGAAGACCATCATGTGAACATTATGAACGACAGGATCATGCAATGGTCAGTAGCCAGGAATGGGATGAAACAGAAGATTAGTGTTTAAAAAGAATCAGGAACCAAGAACCCAGAGCCAAGGCGCAAGCTGTCATTGCGAGAGCAGCGCGGCAAAAAGACAAATAATAATGAGTTTAGAGAAAGCATATATTGTAATTGATATCGGAACAGGAAACGTTCGCGTTGCAGTTTCATCCACTGATGGAGATATACTCGGAATTCAGCGGGAAAATATCCAGTATCACAAGGACGAACAATATCCAGAGGCGCTCTATTTTGATCCTGCGCAGCTTTGGGATCAGATCAGCAGGCTTGCCCGGGTTGCACTAAAAGAGGCGGGAAACATAAATGTTATAGCCTTAACGGCGACAAGCCAGCGTGAGGGCATAGTCCTGGTCGACAATAATGGAAACTCGCAGATCGGCCTCCCGAATATCGATCACCGGGGACGGGAATGGGAAAACATTATTAAAGACAAGAGTTATGTGTACAGCCTGACCGGGCGTTATCCTTCCTCTCTTTTTTCCGCCATGAAGATCGTTGGTATCCGGGAACGGCGCCCAGATGTATGGCAGGACTTTTCTACATTCATGAGCATCAGCGATTGGGTGGAGTATATGCTGAGCAAAGTGATCCATTATGAACACTCACAGGCTTCGGAAACCCTTCTTTATGACGTTGAGGCCAAGACATGGTCTAAAGATCTTTGTGCGGTTTTCAATATAGATCCTCAGATATTGCCGGAACTTACAGCATCGGGAACTATTCTTGGTGTAATATCCGGTGAGCAGGCAAAGAACTTTGGTATTTCTCCCGACGCTCAGATCATCGTGGGCGGCGCAGATACGCAGTTAGCAATCATCAGCACACAGCCCGAGGTTAATGATGTAGTTATCGTTTCGGGTACAACGACCCCAATTATTAAACTAACAGATTCTTATATAACCGATAAAAAGGAACGCACGTGGACAAGCCGGCACGTAGATGAGAACAGCTTCATGTTCGAAGCCAATGCCGGTGTAACCGGATTGAACTACCAGCGCTTGAAGGAGATCTTTTATCCGAATGAAGAATATCAGGTCATCGAAAAGGAACTGTCGGAAATTGAAACCTTCCAATGTGTCGCTTCACTTGGGTCGCTGCTTGCTGATGAAAAATCACCCCTTACCAAAGGCGGTTTTGTATTCGATGCCCCGGTATCACACCAGCTGACACGCGGAAGCTTTGTTTGGGCAACCTTGTGGGATATTGCCTGCAGCATCTTCGAAAATTATAAAAGCTTGTGCGACGTTACCAAACATGAACAGGATTATATCTGGGCATGTGGTGGCGGAGTAGAAAGCGATACCCTGCGACAGTTTATCGCAAACCTTCTGAATAAAAAGATCCGGATCAGGAACTCGTATCGCCAGTCATCCGTGATAGGAGGAGTGGTGATCTGCAATACTGCTTTAGGAAAGAAGCAAATGGAAGCTGTTACATTGGAGGAAGTAGTCCCGCAGCAAGTACTGCATTATACCTCGTTATACAACGATTGGAAAAAGACACGCTCATCGTTCAAGGAGATATTCAGTTGATGGGGGCATATTTTATTGGGATTGATATAGGGACGCAGGGTGCAAGGATAGTTCTTCTGGATTATTCTGGTGGGATAGTTCAATCTGAGGAGAATGTTTTTCCTCTCGATGACAGCTCCCGCGAAGAGCAATCGCCGGAGTTTTGGTGGGATATATGCGTTAAGTCATTGATCAGCCTGGTTTCGAAAAGCAGAGATCTAATAGACATTAATGAAATAAAAGCAATTGCAGTCACCTCAACTTCCGGAACTGTAATTCCTCTGGATAGGAATAACAAGCCGCTTCACAATGCGATCATGTACAGCGACCAGCGTTCTGGTGCGCAGGCTAAAACAGCTACTGAAGCCGCCCGGAAATATCATAGTAACGGTTATACCAGTTTCAACTTCTCAAGCGGCCTGGCCAAAATGCTTTGGTTTGGGGATACATTCCCTGACAAGGCCGTTAGGATTGCACGATGGGTCCATGCGGCCGATTACATCACCGGGATGTTAAGCAATCGCTGGGGTGTTACTGATTATACCAATGCCTTTAAATCAGGGTTTGATGTGAGTAGCTATAAATGGCCGGCTTATTTATATGAAGAGCTCCCATTAAAACAGGAATGGCTGCCTGAGGTTTTGCCCTCCGGAACTATTATCGGATCGATTTCGGCAGGCACGTCAAAAGAAACAGGCCTTCCCGAAAGCATACAAGTTGCTGTAGGAATTACTGATGGGTGTGCTTCACAGATCGCTTCCGGGGCTATTAACCCCGGCGACTGGAATACTACAATCGGGACAACCATGGTAATAAAAGGGGTGACGGAAAAAGAAGTGATCGATCCGTATGGCCGGATCTATAGCCATCGCCACCCGGCTGGTTACTGGATGCCCGGTGGTGCCAGCAATACCGGAGCTGATTGGGTTAGTACTGACTTTGGCGATAATCTCGCAGAGCTTACCCTACAGGCGTCCAGATTAATTCCCTCTGATAATATATCTTTCCCCTTACGTCAGCAAGGCGAACGGTTCCCAATTGTTTGTCCGGAGGCCAGGGGGTTTGAACCTGCGGGACTTTCAGAAGCCGAACGGTTTACTGCCAATATGGAGGGAGTAGCATATCTTGAGAGATATGCCTATGAGCTTATTGAGCACTTGTCAAATGAGAAGGTCAATGCTGTCTATACTGCAGGCGGCGGTAGCAATAGCGATGTTTGGCTTACCATACGGGCGAACGTTATGAATAAGCCGGTTTACAAGATGAAATATGTTTCCGGTGCAGTAGGTGCTGCTATTCTGGCTGCGTCAAATACATCGTATAGCGGCCTGGCTGATGCTGTAAAAGAATTAACGACAATCGATAAGGAAGTACGACCGGAGAATAACTTAGCGCGGAAGTACAATGATAACTACCTTAGATTCCTGGACATCATGAAACAAAAGGGGTATATAAAGGAGGAATTTGATGCTTAAAGTTTATCTGCTGCGTCATGGAGAGACGCAGTACAATGCAGACGGCAACCGTTATTGCGGCCGGACGGATATTAATCTCACCGAAAAAGGTTTAAAGCAAGCTGAGACAGTTCACAAACAGTTAAAGGGGCTCGATATGGATGCCATATATTCATCTCCGCTTCAGCGAGCTAAGATCACGGCACAAGTAGCTTCCGGCAGTGACGATGTTCAAACTGATGAGCGGCTCATAGAAGTCGACTTTGGGGCATGGGAAGGAAAAACAAAAGAAGAGTTTATAGCAGAGGATTTAAAAATATGGGAATCATGGATGCTTGACCCCGCCAATTCCCGCGCCGGCCGAACGGGTGAACGTGCTGATGATGTTGTGAAGAGGGTAGATGCTTTTTATAAGGACATGTACGAAAAGCACCCTTCAGGAACTATTATGGTCGTTGGCCACAACGGCATTAACCGCTTGTATATGGCGTATAAATTAGGAATGCCGTTAAAGTATTATCGCAGAATAGTCCAGGAGAACTCATCGCTTACGCTTTTTAGCCTGGATGAACAGGGTGAATTTTCGCTGATGAAACTCAATGCAATTGTGTAGAACAATCAAATGAATCTTATGAAAACTGTTTTGAAGTTAATTGTCTGCGGCCTGGTTTTGATTTCCCCAGTCAGCCTGTCATCTCAGACGAAAACGTTAAATATTCTCAAAATTAAAAACAGTAAACAGTTAATCGATTATTTTAGATATACAGGCAACGATCTCCCGATCATAAGCGGACATCGTGGCGGGACTACCAAAGGATACCCGGAAAACTGCATCCCAACGCTGGAGAACACGCTGAAATATACACCCGCTTTTTTTGAAATTGATCCCCGACTTACGAAAGATGGTTGTGTTGTGCTGATGCATGATGCAACACTTGAGCGTACTACAAACGGAACCGGAAAAGTTTCAGACTATACCTACGCCGAATTACAGAAATTTCGGTTGAAAGACCCCGAGGGCAATGTAACACCCTATCCAATTCCCCTTCTTACGGATGTGATCAAATGGAGCAAAGGTAAAGCGGTACTGAACCTCGATCATAAGGATGTGCCGCTGGAAATGACTGAAAAGATAATCAATGAAGTAGGAAATGAGGTGATCATGCTCACGATTCATAGTCCCGAACAAGCCAAGTTTTATCTGAAAAATAATCCTGAAGCAATGTTCTCAGCACATATTCTCACAAGAAAAGCTTTTGATAACTATGAAAAGGCGGGGATTCCATGGACTAATATGATAGCCTATATAGGCCCGAAGAATAAGCCTGAAAATAAAGAGCTGCTTGATTTGCTGCATTCCCGCGGCGTTATGTGTATGATATCCGCTGCGCCTTCTTATGAGAAGCTTACTGAAGCTAATGAGCGTGCCGTAAATTACCGTGATACGTTCAGGCAGGGAGCTGATATTCTGGAATCTGATCTTCCTGTAGAAGTAGGAATGGCTATCAAAACCTTAAGCACTAAGAAAAGCCCTAAGCAAAAATATCACGCGGTCTTAAAAACGAAATAGCTAATGGAATAAGTCTACCACAAGAACTCATTATAAAATTGAAGACATGTATAGAATCCGTAATATAATTGCGCATTGTGGATATATGTCTAAAGATGAACTGCAAATGGTAAAATCCCATTTTCAGGAACGATACGAAAACTATTCGACCTGATTGGCTATGCTACTTTCTTCTTTATCAGCCTTAGATTGACGAAACATTTATTTTGTTCCCCCAAGCACCTGCATCGGGTTTACCCCTGCCGACTGTCCCCGGGCAGTTCCTCTGCCTATACCCTGCTTAAACAATTGAAACCTTGTTGGTTCCGGAATTCTTCCCCAATAATTATTCGTTTCATCAATATCGGCTGTTTCTTTCAAAGGGTCTAATTTGATTGAAGCAACCTCCTTTTCATGGATATAAAATTTAGAGGCATTTTTCTCATTTAACCTCCAGATTTGAGCCGGGGTCCTGTCTGTTTGTTTATTGCCATCCTTAAATGTAAATTCAACGATGATTGGCATTACTAAACCACCTTTATTACTGAATGAAAGCTCATATAAGAATTTTCCACCATGCTCTGCCTTCTCGGCGGCTGTAAGTTCTCCCGATGCCACAGATCGTGGTATCTGTGACTGCTCTGCACTCATTTTTCTGTAAGCCACAGTATCAGCCTTTACTTCCTCCTTGCTTAATACATTGGGTAATACACTGGCCCTTTTAATCCGGTCAACTAAATCCGGGTCGATACGGTTCTGGGTCTGTGTCTTAAAAATAATTTAATAGCATTCACCACCTGATTTTGATAGGATGCAGATAGCCCATTTTTTAAGAGGTAATTATTAGTGAAGAGGATCACATCCTCATTACTGATCTCGGAAATGGATTTTTCTTTGTGGAAGATCAGAAATACCGTCAATGCGTTAATATAATTACATCCATGGTAAAATGAACTATTTACCTATTTACTCTTCAACTTCTTCTGAAGCTGATTCAATTTCTCCTTTCTTTCTTCAGCATCTTTCACTTTTTCTTTAGCCGCAGCTTCTGCCTGTGCCGTTGCCAATTGTTCTGCTTCTAATCTCTCTGTAAGCTTTTTCATTGCATCCGGGTAATGATGGTACGCTGTATCAGCCCAGTAAGCAACATTAGCGTATTGTTGTCTGATCATCCGAAACTTAACAGAATTCTCATTCATACGTCCGTTATCGTTCCACATACTTATAGCTACACCAACTGAAATTGCACTAACTAAAACAAGAATGATTGCCCCAATAAAGAGTCCTTTAGATTTATCCTGGAAATGATGATGATGGCGAATCTGGATAATCTCTGGTATTCCGCCAATCAACTCTTCGAGGATTGCAATTTGTTGCTGAATTTTTCCAACCGGGTAAGTATGATTCACCCGCACCAGTTCATTTTTAATGGTTTCAAGCTGACTGGTATAATCCGGAATATGAATTTCAGGAACCTCAATCTTCTTTGTTTCTAATTCCTGTATTTTGGTTACTACCGTCTGAACCACTTCCTCCAGTTCTTCCAACCGCTCTTCATTGTTATTTTCCATAATGATTATCTTTAAGAGATATGGTGCGTCTTTTTCTTTCGTTTCAGAAAATGGGAATCAACAGCTTCCTCGTATGAAGAAGATTGTACCAGGTCGGATATGATATTTATGGTTTGACTAGTAGGATTATGCTCCGCGGTTTCTTCTGCATGTGTTTCTATCTTCTGCTTCCCAGCTTTTTCCTGATGGTGATTTAGCTCAATCTGTAGGTTAAGCTTGCTATAACTTAAATTACGGTCAATCTCTGAACCCTTAAACTTTGAATCTCCTTTACAGAAAGAAATTCCCTGTATTTCCGTTGTTCCGCTTCTATACTTGTATTGCAGTCCAATACCTTGTTGCTTCAGTAGGCTTTCAAATTCTTTCCAGTTTTTGGACTGCATTACTGTTCCTTTGATAATATCGTATAATTCGTATTTAGTCTTATCTGCTCCGGTAAGCTGCTGCCTGTTTACGTGTGCTTTTCCCTTAGCCATATAATAGCCGTGCTTTAGAGTAAGCTGTTTACATACTTCCACGTTTCGCTTCCGCTGATACTGGTCGGAAATGGTTTTTGCGTCATTATTTACCCGGTTATAGACAATATGGATATGCGGATGTTCACGGTCGTGATGCTGAACCACCAGGCATTGGGTGTCGGTAATTTTCATTTTATACAGGTATTCTTGTGCATGCTCTGTCATGATAGCAGGAGTTAGTTTGTCTTTATCCTTGGCGCTCCAGCTCAAAACGATATGCCCGACGGCTTGTCCAAGTTCCGAGTTCATTTTTCGCTGCATATTAAAGTCATCAATAATATGTCCTATGCTGTCTGTTCTGATCCCGTTTGCATATAGGATTGTTGCCTGCTCACGCTCAAGGTTATAGCGAATACATCCTCCAAAATTTTTCCCGATTTTAACTTTTCCGATCATCGCTATTCAGGCATTTTAGGGTATCGTCAATTTCGGTAAGGATTTCCCTACATCGCTTTTGCACAGAAAGCAATCCTTCTCTATGAGCCAGATGAGTAATTTGGTTCAGGTTATTCGCCATCCCAGCAAGCATTCGGAGAATGCGAAGGTCTTCAGGAGAAAGTCTGGAAATAACTTTTGCTCGTTTAGCTGCCTGCCGGAACCACTCGCTGAGCCGCATACCGGCTTCCTTTGCTTTTTGCTTAATAAGAAAATGCTCGGTACTGGTAAGCCTTACCCTAATGTCATTACTTCGTTTCACCTTTTTTAATGGCCTGCCGCCTTTATGTTTCTTCTGATTTTCTTCCGCTACTTCCATAATCAATTTTCAAAGTCTTTCCTCCTTTTGCGACCATCGGGAGCAAAAGGCAAGATGTTTCCGGCTGCCGCCGGAAGAGTTTTTGTGGAACAAAAACACAAACTTGCTCCCTACTCAGATGCCAAGTCCACGCACTTGTTTTAATGAGGGTTCCACTGTGGCTGGTTTTAAAATTTGATCCTTTCTCAGGAATTCCAGGTATTCATTTACATCCTTATAGTCCTTGTAGAATCCGGTGCTGTCAATTGCCTTGATTCCGGAAGCGGCCAGTTTTTGAGCCGCTACCATGCCGGGATTATCGTGATCTAAAAAAAGAAATACCTCTTTATATATCTGAAGAATTTCATGGCTTTTATTCAGCAAAGCGAGAGAGTTCAGGATTAGAAAATCGGAAGTTTTATCAGCCTGAAATTTGAGCTCCAATAGAGATAAGAAATCCATAAACCCTTCCAGAAGGTAAACCGCATCTGACCCGTTATTGATGTAAGTAATATCTTTAGGAAAGGATGCACCTTTGAACCAAGGATTGCGCAACTCATAACCGCCCGAACGATTTTCAAAACCAATGGCCCAATAGAATTTATCATCAATACTGAATAGAACTTCTTTACAGTAAGGCCTTGCGGTTTCCAGGCTAATTCCTCTTTTATTTAAATAGCTGAATAAGGTTCCTGCATCTTTCAGTGGTTCCACTCTGCAGACTTTTATTCTATGATTGGCAAGGACGGTTTCAGAACTTGCAAGCATCTTCCCGGTTTTAATCTGCTGATGATGATCAATCTTCAGGGGTTTTGCTTGTGAAAACAAAAAGAGGTCGTTAATCATCTGGATGGCATCGCTTAGTTCGCTTGTTCTGTACAGACGTAGGGCCAGATCAATTAATTTACCTCCCTCCCCAATGCCATGGTCGTACCAGCGGTTAATTGCAGAATTTACTTTAAAGGACGGGCTTTGTTCCTGTTCTCTTATGGGAGAGATATACCAGGCATCTTCCCCTTTCTGATGAATTGGCCGGATACCTAACTTCTCTAAAAACTCCGTTATCTGGATACCCTCATTGATTTGCTGAATATTCATAGTTTTTTCCTTTCATAAGTAAATGGCGAATCGTTTTTCGAAACGGAATGACTGTAATGAAAAGAAATGAGGGAAAAGACATCCCCATTCCTCTTCATACATTTTAAACTACTTTCTTCTGCGGGTAATCATCATCAATTGAGCTTCCTCACGCAATTCGGTAATTGTTTTCTTGCGGCCAGATTTTATCCAGTCAGCCAGTTCAGCCTTATAAAAGTACAGGCGCTTACCCTGCTTGTTCACCGGGATTTCTTTGCGACATACCTTACCGTACAGTGTGGCTACGGAGAGATTAAGGAATTCAGCAGCTTTGGTAATATTGAACAGTTCCTCATTATCCTGGTGGCCTATGCCTTCCAATAAGAGTTGTTCAATGTGGCTGATTTTTTCGTGTAATAAACTTACAGCTTGGGGGAGTTGGTCAAATGTTAGTGTTTCCATAGCACAATAATTTTGTTTACTGTGCAATGTTAGCGGCTTACTTTACTAGGTTACAAGTGGGTACACCTTGTAACCCCACTAATACCTACTTATTTTCTTGTTTTTTTATTTCTTATCAGCGGAACAACTGAAAGATTACCGTCTTTTTTTATTACATCCAGTATTGGTGACTGGCACTGACGACTTTCGTATGAGATAATGCCGTTCAGATATCTGGCAGTAAATGGCCGGACATTATTTTTATACTGATACTGGAAGATTTCGGTAATCCATTTTTCCAGTTGTCTTTTTGAGCAACCGGTAATTAAGTTAGATTCAATAAGCTGTTTAAAAGCGTCAGCCAGTTGATTTCCATTCCCATTGAATAACAATTTACGAGAGGGATTTACCCGGTTCGTTATAACTTCTTTTAAAGCATCCCTGTCTTCCGGCATAAAGAAATCCAGTAAAACATTTAGTATCTCGTTTTGAAGTGCAATCGAGAATAAGGGTATGGAATTAACTGTTTTGGATTCTTCAGCAGTATCTATGCTATCCTCCTCAGGTGCTTCATATACCACAATCAGACTTTCCATTTCTTCAATCAATTCAGATAAGACTTCTTCCCTCCATTGAACAGAATCGCTTAAATCATTAAAAAAATCAAAATTAATATGATACTTATTATCCTCCCTATGATTATTGACAAAGAATAGCTGGTCAAGCATTAAGCTCCTATAATACTCTTCAAAACTATCAAGCGACTGGTCTTCAACAACATGCCTATCCCAGAAAATTGAAAATTTTGCTTGTAGTAAATAAAGCTTTTTTAAAAGTGACAACAGTTGTCTACCCTGAAGTATTGAAATATCAAAAACAGCTTTCTGTTTCAGCACTTCTAACTCCCGTCCTAAAGATTCATTTTCAAACGGATTTTCTCTTGCAAGGCTGTATAATGTGGTATTTGTTCCTGTACTTTCTCCGGAACTTTGAACAGAAATGTTCTCAAGATTTAAAGTTTGCAGGCGAATTATTAGTTCTTTAAAATGTTGCATCGACGAAATAGTTAATATTAACAACTTTATTCCATATTTTCAATTGCTTCAATAAAATCCAGTTTAACGATCTCCCAATGTTTACCCCTTTGACATATAGGTTCAAAATCATCATCTGCATTTGTAAAATCGGCAAAGCAAGAAAGAATACTATTTTCATTATGTCCGATGATATAAGATCTGCCCATTCCCGGCAGTACCGAAAATGAAGCGTCTATATATGGGAACTGTAGCGTAAGAAAATGGTCGATAGTCTCAAAATTGATTGTTCCGTATGTTGCGTCAGTAAATAAGTCTATATCCACAGATATTCTATGTCCTAATTGCAGGCTAAGAGAGGTGCCACCAACCAGCCTAAAAGGCATAAATTCATCTGCCTTCATCAGAACATGAAGACTTCTCAATAATATTGGGTCTACGGTTTGCCAATGCAGCACACGATTTCATAATAAGAATATTATTTAATGAAAGGTTTGGTCACCCTCTTTGGACAGTATTTCAGCTATTGTTTGCTTTCCGTAAAAGCGTGTTATTTCTTCCTTTTCAAGCTGGTTACCTCTTTCGAAGATCCTTTTAATAACCGGCCTTTTCTGATTTTCCCAATCAATTTTGTCTATGGGTGTATCCCAAAAAATAACCCGTCTAATTTTAGACAAATCAGGATGCCTGTTGATTTGCTGTTTATGCTTCTCTTCCTTAATATCATAAAATACCTGTAAGGTCATGAAAAAACCTTCTTCCAGCCCCAATGCCTCTTCTGCTTTTATTGAAAGCGGAATATTCATTCCTCTTTTACCATTGGTAATGGCACTTAAAGTTTGAGGATATACACCTAATGATAATGCAAACCGCCCTTTTGATAATTTTCTTTTTTTTAGCTCCCTATCAAGGATAACCCCCGGATGTATTCCTTTTATTGATGATATATTATTCATGGCTAAATTAAAATACAAATATAAACAATTTTGTTTACACAATGTTGGTACTATTAGAACATGTTACTCTCTTCAAAGGATAACGTGCACAGCAGTTCAGTTCAAAGATTATCGGAGAAGAAATGGATCATGTAGCATCTGCTTGAAAAAAGCAATGCTTTTGACACTCCTGAAACTGCCAAACTCAAAATTCTTACTGACGAGGATCTCCCCCGGTCTTTGCAAATCAAAAAATGATAAGTAATGTCAAAATAGGAAGAGTCGGATCATCAGACTGGTACAAGCATGAAAATTTGGTTTGAGTATGCCTTTGGTTAACAAGGCTCAAGTTAGCCCTTCACAAACTCTGGAAAAATTAAGCCAGCAAGAGTCCTAAAAGATGGGGAGATGCTAATATGGATATATACCAATGAATTAAAAAGATTAAGTATATTAGCATTAAACGCAATTTACACTTTTAAATATCTGCTATGTCTAATTTTGAAACACCGGATCAACTTAGAAACATTTATATACATAAAGCAAATAAAGACTATGCGATTGCAATTACAAGCAAAAGTCCTGCAAATGAAATTGAGTATCAGTGTTTAATTAGCAATAATGGTTTTGAGGGAACACCAAGTTTGACAGGCATCTTTTCAACAGAGTTAATGCCTAAGCCGATAGGGAGTATTTACGCTGCTGCGGTTAATTTAAGCAATTACTTACGGAAAAATGGGTATAAAGAATGTAATACAATAATTCAAACAAAAAATGGGGTAAAACCTCGATAATTAAACCATTCAAACCTAGTCAATTCAAACTAATAATCTTCGGAAGTTATGGTAAATTAAAGACTGTACTTCGGTAATATCTTTATTAAGTAGCTTCGCCATAGTCTTTATTGTAAATTCTAAAGAATGCAATCTTGATTTAACCCTTTCGTCGAATGTAAAAGGCGCATCGGTTTCCGTAAGCAGTTTCTCAGCGGGTATGAGTTTTAGCATTTCTATACCTTTGGGAGATTGCAGCATCTTATGGTTGAAAGAAAAATAGAATCCCATATTTACCGCTTTGACAAGAGATACCTTATCACCTGTGTACCAATGTAAAATGGTGCTATTTGACGTTTGCCATAGATATTTATCAATTAAATCAATGGTTTCACCTGCGGCATTTCTGCTATGAACAGTTAAAATCTTTTTGTCAGTTTTAGCGATGCTGTTTAGTAAGGAATTGAACGTTTTCCATTGAAGATCGTAGAAGTTTCTGAACCTTGATGATCCGTCCAAACCAATCTCTCCAATATATCTTGTTAAATTTAAATCTTTTTCAAATTGTTCAACCTGATTAGAAAATTGACCAGTTAGTTCTGGATGTAGCCCTATCCCAACCCTTATATTTTTTGCTTTTCGAAATAAAGCAGTGTTTGCTTTGTAAAAACTCGGTGCATTAGTTACAGTTATCGTTTTTATAGGTTGGTTATCTTCGTGAATAGCCTGTTGTTGAATGTTTTTAAAAAGGTCTAAATGGCAGTGTGTGTCGATATAAAAATTAGTAATCATTTAAGTTTTACTGGAGTTATTAGTTTATCCACCTCTTGTAAAGATCGTTTATATACATCGATATATCCATCAACATTTTCTCCAAGTGCCCCGGTGGTGCGGATGGCTGCAGTAAGGAACTTTGGATTTTTCTTGACTTTTGCAATCATGTATTTAAATGCCAACACATCAGCTCCGTCAGCTTTGCTTGCATCTAGCCCTTTCGCATCAAAAATGTCATCCCTGTAAGGGAAGATGTCTTGTTCGCCACTAGCGTTAAAAGCTGCTCGACGAATAATGCATGGTACACATCGTCCACAATGTGAATTCTTTCCTACACCATCGTATCGTCCAGAAGGGTGGCTACATGACATAGTTTCGGTATTGACAACTAGCGTCTTGTTTTTGCAGTCAATTAACATTTCGCCCTTTGTTTTAAACTGATAAGGATTTTTAATTTTTACCCCAAAACCTAAGGCATCAAACAAATTTTGCATTAGGTCAAAGTAAAAAGGGTGTGTTGTTCTGGTACTGTGTGAACCTACTCTCAAGGGCGTTAATGGAATATTCAAACTGATCATTCCGTTTTCAGGAACAATTAATTTAGATGTCGTCCCTAAAGACGATGCGCAAATGCCGCCCAGTGTTAAAAATAAGAAAGATCTGCCCCGTTCCGTGTTTTCACCCTCACCCTCAATAAATAAAGGTTTATCGAGCGCGTATATCTTTGGTATTGAAATATGTGTTGATACTTGAACTGGTTTTAGGTTAGGATAGGCAACTTCTAACGCCTTACCACAGCTTCCCTGAAACTCTGAAACATCTCTGCTTTTATAATGCCCAACCAAAAGAGGCCTAGTTCCGTTTTCTAATAAATCAATTGCACCGATGAAACTATCCATTCCTCCAGAGAAAAGACAAACAGTATCTGTTGTGTAACCCATCCCATATCGCTGTAATCTCCCTTTTGGTGAGAGTAAAAAGCCTATCCCACTTCTATCCCTAAAATGTATTGTCCAAACATCCCCAGTAAGGAATTTAAAGATATTTTGTAAATTATCCTTTTGTCCATTCCATTTGGCAACATCACTTACAGGAATATATAAGTCTATAATCCTAGTCCAGCCATCTTCACTATATCTTTTTCGTTTGACCAGCGTATCTGCTCCAAACATTGTACAAGCGATAACCAGTAAATCCATCGCTAGCTCAGATGGCTCTAATTTATTGATTTTTAGATGACGTATAAACCCATGCATACTAACATCGTATCGATTTTCATGATGTCTAAATGGTAAGTTAGCATGTTCTATATAAGCTCCTTCAGGTAGCTTAACACCTTTATCTTCTTGGCCTACTAGGGCAACTAAGGCAACTTTTCCCATAATTTTAATTATTAACCCCGGCTAATGCATCGAAGGCGATCCTGTAAATGTTTTCTATTTTTTGTTCAAGATTTTCCTTGTCTCCTATCTGTGTAGCAATGATTTCCGGCATGATTTCAGTTCTTACCAGACCATGTATGATTTGATAAGTGTTGTCTTCTATTTCAAGTAATGCGTCTACATCACTGGTGAGTTCTGTCATTCCATTCCCAATGTCGCAGATGACTCTTTGCGCGATGGTCTCTTCAATAAATATGGCCAGCATTACTTGGATTTGTTCATTTGTCAGGTTGTTTAAGTCAAGGTCATCTATTTCACAAATTCTGGTAACCGTATTTGCATATGCTTGCCTAGTAATGCTATCATCCTGTGTATTATCAAAAGCATCGGTGTGATCCTTAAATATCTCATCGCTTAGTGCAGAAAGAACATCCAGTGCGGGCCGTTGTAAATAAGAACTTAAATGAAAGGTGGTTAATGCAGCATCTAGACCAGAGACTTTTACGGTATTAATTGCATTATAAAAATTAACTACTCGTGCTGCGGAAGGTTGCATTCTCCTTGCCAACACCCTAGTATTCCCGCTGGCACTTTTGCTGTAACCCCTAACTGCATCTTTAAAAGCCTGACTGTCCTGTCCTTTGCTTCTCACAAATTTGTTGAAATCCCGCCTTGGTTGTTGGTATCGGTTGCTATTGGGAGGTGGTGTATTGGGTGGCAGTGGCTGAGGCTCGGGCTTGCCCGGATTCTTATCGGGCTCAGGTTTTTCCGGAGGGTCTTGAGGGGGTGACGGCGGTTGTGGGTCTGGAGGCCCTAGGCTCGGTATCCAAGAAGGGATTAGTGGGTTGGAGCCACCTGCTCCACTCCCTGATGATGATGTTCCCATATCTATTTTCGTTTTGTTAAAGTTGCTGTTGCCATGCTCTTTAAGATTTTGTTTCCCTCCTGGCTTGACCAACTCATTAGCAATTTTTTGAATTCCTGTTGAGCCTCTGTTGTTTTTAAGCCTCCAAGATTGCTTGGTGCCCAAGGCCCCAGAGAATCTGATGGAAACGACGCCATTAGATTTACCGCCTTTATTTCAAGATCGGTAAAAGTTTCGATTAGTTTAAATATCCCTTTTACTGATTTTGGGAGCTGCTTCAAATCTTGGGAGCTCCTACTTTCTACTTCTAATATCTCGTAAATGAGAAATGCGTCGCTATCATTGAGTTCTGATAATGGTTTAGATAGTGACGCTAAGGCAATGTCAGAACCACTATTTAATTGATCCAGTATTTGTTTCAGTCTAGGGGATAGCTCATCGTTTAATTGTAATCCAATTGCCTTTTCTTTTGAAATAAACACGTATGGTCTAAGATCGATAGTTGCTAGTGGCGGATCAATCTGCACCCATTCATGTAACTTCTCCGAGAATTCTGGTTTCTCTAACTTTTGCTCAGTTTTCTTATCATCCTTTTTTGGTGCTTTCTCAATAAGATTGCCCTCAATAGCTTTTATTGTTGACGATATTCCTTGATCAGAACTTACAATTTCTGCAACAATCCTTTCAAACGTTTCGCTTTGAAAACGTTCCAGTAACATCAGCTTGGCTAAAATATTCAATTGAATGGTATCTTGGAGACCGTAAATACGTGATATTCGCATTCTGAGGAAAAGTGTATTTAAAAATCTCTTTATGTTCCTTGGGTTTCCCTTCAAGCCGATAGATAGTGTCGGGCTTAGTTGATCTGCAATCAATAAAGTCTTCTTTAGGTCGTCAGTTTCAGAACCGAGGGCATCTTTTATAACCTCATATGTCAAGGGGAAATTATCGTATGGTGTTTTGCGTTTGCCTATAAAACCTTTATATATCTTCTGAAGTTCGGCATAGTCATTCTTTAGATGGAACTGGAGCAAAAGGAATTTAATATAGTTTCCTGTTTGAAGCTGGTTTAGTAGCGGTATTCGAATAGGTATTTGAATGAGTTTTTCCAAGTAGTTTTTGGTGTACTCGGAATAGCTTGCAGGTAAATTGGGGAAGTGTTCTCTTACTGCATATTCGATCATTTTTTCATCGGCAGAAATAATGAAAGTGGTACCTTCTACAAACAGAAATAGCCGAATTGCTTCTAAAATTTCTATAACTGATTTAGGAAGGCATCTATCAAGATCATCAACCAAGACAACAATCTGATTAGCTTTAGAAGTCTTAATAAGTTCCATAAATTCAGTCCTGAAAGCATGAATCTGACCCGAAACGGTTTCTTGCTCTACGTCTTTTAAAAAGCTCTCATCATCTGTATTAAAAGTCGCCGTTCCATCTCCCTCGTCACCAGGAGAAAGGAGTTTGTTACCTTTTTTGACAACATTCATTAGCCCCCCAATTACCGGAACTCCAGTTATGCCTGTAAATAATGCGTTAGCCGACACCTTGGCAACTTTAAGCCAATTAACACGTGCAATTAATGATTTCGCAAGTTTTTGTATTTTTTTATGACCTGGTTGTAATCTCGCAAGATCTGAAACAATGGTCTCCATGAGTGCTGTTTTGGCATCTTCATAACCCTGAAAGAGCCAGCCGTTAAAGAGAATTGTGTGAGCGTTAAGAATATTTTCTTTGTTCTGATCCTTAATCTCTTTTTGTAGCAAGGAAAGAACTGAAGATTTACCTACTCCCCAATCACCATATATTCCGATGGTTAATGGTCTGAGATGGTTATCACCTACAATTTCCAGTACGGTTTGTGCTATTTTTTCGTGATCTAAAAGATCTATATCAGTTTCTTTATCGTTCCACATTTTAAAGAGGTTGGTTAAGGCTATTCATGCAGGCAGGTTCTAAATTGAGATGAAGTTGATATTGGTTTATAAAATCAGATGAGAGCGTAATCGGTCATGAACAATAATGGTTGAGAGTTATCATGCTAATATAGAATAAATTAGTTATCCGTCTAGTTCGAAGCTTGCAAACTGAAATGTATACGGTTTGCTGAAATCTTTATTAATTTTCCTGATACATTTCCAGAAAATAATCAGTTTTACCTATCCGCAGTAGTGAGTCAATCTGGTTTGCTCATTGTTTTCCATGGCCTTATTCAATATCATTGCCGATGCGCCTATGCCCTGCAAGAACATTTCAAACCAATAAGAATTTAAATGAGCGCTCCTGATGTCCGCTGCGATGAGTTTCAAAGTGTCAATAGCAGAGAAAATTTTATCGGGCTTTGCCTCAATCTCTTTAACATCCAATACACGCCCAGAAAAATAAATAGAAGTTTATAACTTCCGATATCATAAACTCGAGACCAAAAATCCAATCTACCACATTGAACTACTAAAACGTGATGAAATGAATATCTTGATGATTTGACATTTCGAAGGGAACTGAGAGTTTAATCAAAGTTAAAAGCTTTCTCTTATCAACAAGGCTCAAGTTAGCCCTTCACAAGCTCTGCAAAAACTTAAGCAGTGAGGCAAGTGCATGTTTTATGCTCTTGGCCCGCGGAGTGAAATGGGGGTGAAGGAATGCAGCAGGGCGAAATGATGAACCGGCATTTTGCACATGGATGGAAAGTAGATCTAGAAAACTTAATTCCATTTTCGATACTTTTTTGTGCAAATTTTGTGCACATAAAAAACCCCCGCTTGTATAAGCGGGGTTAACTACTTGATTTACAAGCTCCCGAGACTGGGCTCGAACCAGTGACCCTCTGATTAACAGTCAGATGCTCTAACCAGCTGAGCTACTCGGGAATCTTTTCGATCAATTTCATGATCTCTGGTTTATCTCCCTACCTGCGCAGGGACTGCGCTTTCGGGAGTGCAATATTCGGGATTTTAAATTATTAATCCAATATTTGCATCAAATTTTTTTCAAATATATATGAGCCTTATAATAATTGGTACCGTTGCCTTCGATGCAATAGAAACTCCTTTCGGAAAAACAGATAAAATTGTAGGTGGCGCGGCTACCTATGCGAGCCTTGCGGCTTCGTACTTCTACAACAAGGTTAAGATCGTTGGTGTAGTAGGTGAAGACTTCCATGCGGGTGATATTAAGAGCTTTAACGATCACGGGATCGATACAGAAGGCCTGCAGATTAAAAAAGGTAAGAAGTCGTTCTTCTGGTCTGGAAAATATCATAACGATATGAACAGCCGTGATACGCTGGTTACTGAGCTGAATGTTTTAGGAGATTTCGATCCGATCATTCCGGACAGCTATCAGGATTGTGAATACCTGATGCTGGGAAACCTTACCCCGCAGGTCCAGCAAACTGTTATCAGCCGTCTTAAAAAACGTCCTAAGCTTATCGTCCTAGATACGATGAACTTCTGGATGGATATCGCTTTAGATGATCTTTTAGGAGTTATCAAAAATATTGATGTATTAACTATCAATGATGCGGAAGCACGTCAGCTTTCTGGAGAATACTCTTTAGTGAAAGCTGCAAAGAAGATCCTTAAAATGGGACCAAAGTACCTGATCATCAAAAAGGGTGAGCACGGAGCTTTATTATTCCATGAGGATATGATCTTCTCTGCACCGGCATTGCCACTGGCAGAAGTATTCGATCCAACAGGTGCAGGTGATACTTTCGCCGGAGGATTTATCGGATATCTTGCCCAGGTAGGTACAATCAATTTCGCAAGCATGAAAAATGCGATCATATACGGTTCAGCTTTAGCTTCCTTCTGTGTAGAGAAATTCGGAACTGAAAAGATCAAGGATCTTACGAAAGAGCAGATTTCAAAAAGAGTTCAGCAGTTTGTGAACCTGAGTAGTTTCGTGATAGAGAAATAGTGTTGAGTAGCAAGTAGTAGGTATCAAGTATCAAGACTGGAGGCCTAAGACTTCTTATTAATATTTAGGGGCCGTAAGTTTCGTAACTTAGGGCCTTTTTTAATGGGCTCTACAGGGATTCGTTGTTCCAGCTTGCTCCGCTGGCAGTCTTGCACATTGAACCACTTTGATTCCTTTACACTTGCACTAACCCATTATTTCAGAATTTAACATTAACTTCATATTCCTGCCTCACTGCTAACGCCAAATTGATAGTTTTGTATCCAAACCGATTAATTAACATTAAGTTAACATTAGTTATATGCATTTAATAAGGCTCTTATTCATTTTGTGTTTTTGTCTTTGTCAGGTTCAAACCTTATTTGCGCAGTCAGTAAAAGAACTGGAAATTGGCATGGAATGGCAACCGGTGCCGCAGTTTGAACTCGTTTGCCACTATACCATGTCGAGGCGCCGTTTTGAGGACTATGTGCTTCAGGATAATTCTCAGCGTGGGAGTTTGTTGAGGATTCAGGCGCAGGTAAACTTTTGAGAGGAATCTGCTGAACCTATTTTTAACCTTATGAAGACCTTTATTTCCTTAACAATGACGCAGCCTTCCAGACGATAAGGGAGGCTTTTCAGCGATTGAGGGACCTGTCGTTGAAAGAAGAATTTTAAGGCGGGAGCATCTTTCTATTTCTTTTTGTGTTCCCAGAAATCAGCGTTCTTTATTTCCAGGGCCCGGGAGTCAAAAACAGGTTCTTCTACTCCGGCCTTACGCTGCTTTTCATAATCTTTTAAGGCTTTAAGAGCAGGCTTACGAAGCAGGAAGATTGCTACAACATTAAGCCAGGCCATTATCCCTACTCCAATATCCCCAAGGGTCCAGGCGGCTTCTGCTGTTTTAATCGAACCATAAAATGTCGAAACCAGAAGGAGGAGCCTCAGTGCCCAAATAGCACCTTTACCGCCTTTTTCGTAGAGATAACTCAAATTGGTTTCTGCGATATAATAGTAAGCCATGATGGTAGTAAAGGCAAAGAATAGAAGTGAAACGGCAACAAATCCGGCTCCCAGCGTTGGAAAATGGGTATTCACCGCGTATTGAGTGTATTCTGCTCCGATCTTGGCCATAGGTATGTTTTCTACTATGAATCCCCCGTCCGGGTTAATAACATTGTACTGCCCCGTGCTTAAGATCATGAATGCAGTTGCGGTACAGACAAAGAGTGTGTCAACATATACCGAAAATGCCTGAACCATACCCTGGTTTACAGGGTGGCTTACCTCCGCTGCTGCCGCTGCATGGGGAGCAGTACCTTGTCCGGCTTCGTTGGAGTATATTCCTCTTTTAACACCCCATGCAATGGCTAGTCCGAAAACTCCACCAAAAGCTTGTTCAAGGCCGAATGCAGATCTGAAAATCAAGGAAATCATGGAAGGCACTTGTTCTATATTAAGGGCCATGATGATCAAAGCAACCAGTATATATGCTCCAGCCATAAACGGGACAACGATTTCAGCTACTTTTCCGATTCGCTTGACTCCGCCAAAAATGATTAAAGCCAGTAAAATAACAATGCCTGCACCAGTATAGGCTACTGGTACGTTAAACGCATTTTGCATGCTCAGTGCTATGCTATTACTCTGCACACCGGGTAATAAAAATGCGGTGCTTAAAATTGTAGCAACAGCAAATAATACAGCGTACCATTTAATTCCCAGGCCTTTTTCTATGTAAAAAGATGGCCCGCCGCGATATTGTCCGTCTTTAACTTCTTTATAGATCTGCCCAAGTGTAGCTTCTACGAATGCTGATGCGCTGCCTAAAAAGGCGATAAGCCACATCCAGAAAATTGCCCCTGGCCCACCCATCGCAATCGCAGTTGCTACACCTGCAATATTACCGGTTCCTATTCTTCCCGAAATCGCAATTGAAAATGCCTGAAACGAGCTTACTCCCTTCTCGGAAGCTTTGCCTGTAAACAAAAGCTGGATCATGTGTCTGAAAAACCTTACCTGAACAAAGCGGCTAACGATAGAAAAATATATTCCTGCCGCCATACATAAAACGATCAGTGCATTGCTCCATACCAGATCGTTGATATAACCAATTATGTTTTCCATATATCAAAGTTTTTGTGTCAGTTTTCTAATTATTCTCAATTTGCCCGCTGATAAAAGCCAGCTCTTCTACTGTAAGCTGCTTACCTGTTTTGTTTTGCCATCTTCCGTTCTCGAGCCTTTGTATTACAGATAAAAGGTCGCCGTCTTTGATTAAATGGAATTCAGAATGGTCTGTTTGATGTTCGGCGAACACATCGATCCGGTCACAACTATGAAAAGATTGTGGGCATGCAATTTCGAAAGAAGTCATTTTGAGTTGAGCGTTAATTCTCAATGATAGTGAATTTAACGATTCAGAGATAGCAGCTGCTAAGAAAAGTTTTGCACACTGGTTGGACAGATTAGCCCACCCCAGAGTGGTCACAAGTTCATCACAAATATGCGATCAGGGAGTTAATAGTTGCTTATCCGCAAATTCCTGAAATCCCCGCCTGACGTATTGCCTGTCCATAATGCAATACGACCTGTTTTATTCGAGCTTAATTGTGAAATTACCAGGGAAGGTGTTGAATTATTATTCACAAATACGCTGACAACAGGGTGTTTTACCTGTACTTTAATATGAAACCAGTTATCGGGGTCGGGAACGGGCTGGGAGGAATTCTCATATTTCCCCGGCCACTTTTCTCTCAAAACAAACCAGTCATTACCTGGTAATGAGATGTATTGAACGGAGTGGCCCTTTCTGTCGGGGTTATTAAAGTTAAATGGCCGGAAATATACCGCATCAAATGTTGAGTCATTTACGCCGTGGAATGCTATCCCTAAAAAGCTTCTGCCTTGCTGGTTCTTTCCTTTTATATCAAGTTCTATCTCTCCGTTTGTAAACTGCAGCTCATTGAGCCAGAGTAGGCCCATTCCGTTTTTGTCATCTAAATGAATAACCTGATCCTTTATAGAGATCTCCCGGTTTACGGGTGTCCAGGTACCAGCGTCTTTCGCTTTCGTCATATCAGGGCTGAACTGATTTTGCTGCGCGTAATTACTAAGGGGCATGAAGCAAGTAGCTATTAATAAACATATTAAATGTTTCATTTTGATCATTTAAGCCTTGGTTTAAGATAAATTCGGACGGTGACGAAGAAATAAAGTTAATAATCGCCGGCGATTAATTGGGGAATAAAGACAAAATCATCGGGAAGGTTTAATTTCGATCTTACAATGAACAAAAAAACCCCGCTGAGAGAGTGGGGCTTTCCATCATTAATAAAAACTATTAATTATCCGCCGTTCGAAACGTCGTCATTGCTAATACCTCTCTTATTTTTCTTTATAGCTTCTTTCAGCTTACCAAAGCGGTAGTTTAAACTAGTGCTGATTCCGCGGAAATACTGCTGGTTATTATTTGTTTGGGTGAAATCAGGACCGAATGATTCAACACGATTGGTTCTGTACTTCGTAAAAGGATTGTTGATCGATGCGGAGAACGACAGCTTATCTTTCACGATGTCTTTATTGGCGCTTAAAGAAACGGCAACATATGGGTTTGAAGTACCCTGGATTGACAGGCTTGGACCATTCAGATAGGCATTCCCGCTAAGGCGCCAGCCTTTCTCTAACCGGTACGTGCTTGATGCTGAACCACCGTACATCAGTCCGCTGTTCCTGATCTCTGCACCATTGACCAGCCCGCGCACTTGTCCGTGTATCAAACGGCCGTTAGCGCTTACTGACCATACTTTAGTAACCGGATAATTGACATTGAAATCTGCTCCGTAAGCGAGGGCCTTTCCGGTGTTTCCAAAGCTGCTCCGGGTTATATTAGTGGCAGGATCGAATGCAGACGTCGGCATGATCATAGTTTTGATCCAGTTTACGCGGAACGATGCATTAAAGGATATCTTTTTAGATTTATTGTAGTTGATTCTGAAATCATTACCCACAGATGGGCGCAGATTAGGATTGCCGGCTGATTCAAAGCTTGGATTTGAGCGGTCAACAAATGGGTTAAGCTGATAGATTCCGGGGCGCTGGATCCGGCGAGAATACGCTACGTTAAGACTGCTTTTGTCTTTGAACGACCGGTTTATGTTTATAGATGGGGTAATATTGAAATAATCCTGCTTTACGGACGATCCGGTTGAGATAAAATCCGCATCTATAATGGTCTCTTCAATTCTGACACCAGCTTTAAAGCCCCAGTTCTTTAAGTTATACTGGTAACTGTTGTAGGCGCCAAATACATTCTGGATATTGCCGAAAGTATTAGTACGGCTCGGGTCCAGTTCGAACAATGAGTTGGTCGAATTGAATGAACGGTATTGGAAATCACTGTTATTCTCTCTTAATATTCCTTTTACACCCGCCTCAATATTCAGCTTCTTTACAGGATGCACATAGTCGATCTGGAAGGTTTGCTCAGAAGCTTTGCTTTCATTGAACTGCCTGTAGTCGGGCGTTGCATAGTTCAGGCGGTTTGAAACACCAAGGTTTGATCTTTGCTCATTGTTGAAGCCGAAATAGCGATAGGAGAAGGTCAACAGCCTTGCCTTATTGCTTTTAAATCCTAACTGGTAATTCAATGCGCCATCTAAACCCTGGCCGTGTCCATTATTAACATTTGCCAGATCATAGGTTTGCATAAGGCCGCCTGAATTGTTTAGTAGTGAGTTCTGACTGCTCAAACCATCCGAGTTATTTCCATTAATATTAAACTGTCCGGATATCAGGTTCAGGCTGTCAATCTCATAGCTCAGTTCAGTTCCGAAATAGCCGCTTTGATCATCAGATTCTCTTCCATTGTTCTGATTAAGGTTCGTTGATGAGTTTCCGCTGGTTGTGCGTATGATGGAAGTTCTGGTTGCAGGCGAATGGGATGTGTTTGCTCCGCCAAATCCTGACATACCGAATTTCCCTTGCTTAAATGCGAATGATCCACCTACGCCCGGGCCGCCAACCGGGAACTTGTGGCTCGCATTTAAAGAAGCATTATACCCGTTATCTACTTTTTTGTTGGTCACGATATTGATAATTCCGGCAATTCCTTCGGCATCATATTTTGCAGGTGGATTTGTGATCACTTCGATGCTTTGGATAGTGGATGCCGGCATACCTTTCAGAATGTTCTTTGCATCGCGCTCCATCATGCTTGACGGCTTACCGTTGATCAATATTTTATATCCGGCCTGTCCCTTTAACAGGATGTTATCCTCGGCATCTACCGATATCAGGGGCACCTTGCGCATCATATCGAGTACGCTATTGCTTTTGCTTTCCGGATCAGCCTGCAGATCATAGGAGATCTTGTCAACTTCCTGTTTGATAATTGGTTTATCAGCCAGGACAACGACGGCTGCCAGCTGGTTTACTTTTGGGGCTATTAGGATTGTACCAAGATCCGCTGCAGGTTTTGTATTATCTGTAAGATCGACAGCCACCACTTTTGGAACATATTCCACACTGATAATAGTAACCGTGTATTTTCCTGCAGCAAGCTTTTCGAAGGTGAATTTGCCATCTTCTTTGGTGGCTAAGGTCCTTATGACCTGTTTCGCAGTATTCTTTAAGCTTACTGTGATGTAATCCGCAGGCTTATTGCTTGCGGAATCACTGACAATTCCTTTCACAGAATATGCAGCGGGCGTTTGCTGGGCGAAGGCCGGCAGCAGAGCAAAGCTTAGAAGTATAATAAGCATAGATTTTAGTTTCATATCATTTAGTGTTAAGCTTATGGTAAAAAAATGCGACTCTTTTGTACTGGGTCAATACAAAGATATATACTTTGACTAATACTATGCAATACATAGTATTGTTATTTTACACATTATTTTTTATTCTGTTGTAAATCAGTGCTTTAAATTTGTTGTCTTGTGCCTGATTCTTAGTAATTCAATCCTTCAGGCAGGCCAAAATTCATGTGACCTATCTAACCAAGAAGTAAAAACAAGATTTAAACTGCTTTACATGTGAGACTATGATCGGCTAGTTTAAGTTACGGATAACGGCATATTTAATTTGAATAAGTATCAGAGACAACTCCATAAAGATCAATTATCTGGAAGATGAGGTGAATCCGGAATCTAAGACAGGTGACAGTTGAGATTTTGGTTGGCAATTGACAATAGAAAGTCACTAGTGTCCGGTAAAAACTTAAAAGTCGACAAAACATGTTCTTATGCTTTCC
>NZ_JBBJNI010000162.1:0-9020 GCF_037719425.1 Daejeonella sp.
TCAGCAAGCAAATAAGCCCTGTCGGTGATCGAGAGTGTTTCCTGTACGTTGTGGTCTGTTATCAGGATGCCAATGTTTCTTAATTTAAGCTTGGCTACGATACTTTGTATCTCTTCCACGGCAATCGGGTCGACCCCAGCAAAGGGTTCATCAAGAAGGATGAAATTAGGATCTGCAGCCAGAGCACGGGCAATCTCAGTCCTTCTCCGTTCGCCTCCTGAAAGAAGGTCGCCTCGGTTTTTCCGAACTTTGTGAAGGCTAAACTCCTCAATGAGCTGCTCCAGCTTATCCCGCTGCTCTTCTTTGTTAAGGCGTCCCATTTCTAAAACTGCCCTGATATTGTCTTCAACAGTAAGTTTTCTGAAAACTGATGCTTCCTGTGCCAGATACCCGATCCCTTTCTGGGCCCTTCGGTACATCGGATCTCCGGTTATGTTGACTTCGTCCAGATACACATTGCCTTCGTTCGGCCTGATCAGTCCGACGATCATATAAAATGACGTGGTTTTACCTGCCCCGTTTGGCCCCAGTAAACCTACAATTTCACCCTGTGAAACGTGAAAGGAAACGTCGTTGACAACTGTACGTTGTTTGTATTTTTTTACGAGATTTTCAGCTTTTAAGATCATTCTATTACCTGTCTAAGCTGGTTGTGATAAGCGTATACCCTTGATATTCAATTGCAGTGATGTTTTGTCCATCCATTTGTTTTCCTCGATGGTATAGCAAATATCAAATGGCATACCATTGTTAATCTTTGGAAGATATTCGCCCAAACCAAATCCAATGCAGTTATAAATTGTTTTATTATCCTGACGTACGCTCATCTTTAGATGTTTGTCCCCAACGGTAGTAGGGGAACCGTAAGTATAAACATTTCTGCTAACAAATATGGGCGCCATATTCAGAGGTCCGAAAGGCTCAAATTGCTTTAGAACGCGGTAAAACTTGGGATCTATTTTATTAAGATCGAGCTCAGCATCAATCGTTATTGATTGAACAAGCAGCTCTTCCGGGATGGTTCTGCCAACTACCTCTTCAAACTTCTGCTGAAATGCAGGAATGTTTTCCGTTTTCATGGTGAGTCCGGCAGCATATTTATGTCCGCCAAACTGTTCCAGCAGATCGCTGCATTCCAGCAGCGCTTCATACAGGTCAAAGCCCAATACAGATCGTGCCGAGCCAGCCGCGTATCCATTTGAATGAGTCATTACAATGGTTGGGCGATAGTACTTCTCAGTTAGCCGTGAGGCAACGATCCCGATCACACCTTTGTGCCATTGCTCATTATAAACTACGGTAGTTTTGCGTGCTATCAATTCAGGATCAGCATCGATCAATGCCAATGCTTGTTCGGTGATATTGCTGTCGTGCTCCCGGCGCTCGGTGTTTTTTATATTAATTACTTCTCCTTTTTCAAATGCTATAGCATCTGTTTCAGCGATCAACAAATTTACAGCGTGCTTTGCATCGTCAATTCTGCCTGCGGCATTAATGCGGGGGCCGATAGTAAAAACAACATCGGTGATCGTCAGATTTTCCTTCCTGCCGGATAAGTTCATCAGAGCGGTTATTCCCTTACATGGCTCAGTATTTATTCTTTGCAGCCCGTACCATGCAAGCACCCTGTTCTCGCCAGTTATAGGGACTATATCCGATGCAATACTAACTGCTACAAGGTCCAGATAACATAACAGGTCGTTAAAGGGTATGTTGTTTTTTTGAGCGTAGGCCTGAGTGAGCTTAAAGCCAATTCCACAGCCTGATAGTTCTTTGTATGGATACTCACAATCCCCGCGCTTAGGATCAAGGATTGCAACTGCAGCTGGCAATTCCTCTCCCGGAAGATGATGATCACAGATAATAAAATCTACTTTTTTTGTATTGGCGTAAGCGATCTTATCAACGGACTTGATCCCGCAGTCTAAAGCAATAATGAGGGTAAATCCATTCGCGGCGGCATAATCAATTCCCTGTGTAGAAATTCCATAACCTTCTTTATATCGGTCAGGAATATAGAAGTCTATTTCAGAATGATATTTCTTGAAAAAGCTATAAACAAGAGCTACTGAGGTTGTGCCGTCAACATCGTAATCGCCGTACACCAGGATTTTTTCGCGGGAGGCAATTGCATGCTCAATTCGTGAAATTGCAAGATCCATATCTTTCATCAGGAAAGGATCATGCAGGTGTTCAAGAGCCGGACGGAAAAAGTAGCGGGCTTTCTCGAAAGTGTCTATACCCCTTCCAACAAGCAGGCTGGCTAAAACAGCGTCGACCTTTAGCGATTGCTGCAATTCTTCTACGTCAGCAAGGCTTTTAACCTCCTGCTCCACCCACCTTTTTTGCATATCTTTGCCTTAATAAGCCGTAAAAATAGAATTTAACATCACAATAAACAAAGACATTGAAAGCTTTAGCCTTATGCGAAGGGTCCTATTCCGTAGATAGTACGAAGACTTTTTTACCTTTTGATCCGGCTATCCATAATACAAAAGACCGCCCGGCATCACTCTTCATTTACGTGCAGCCATTCCTGGTCAAGATTAAGAATGACCTCATTGTTTTCGACGCAGGTTTAGGCTTCAGGAACGACAAAGATGAGCTGATTATTCACGAGAACATCCGTAAAGCGGGTTTTGACCCAGGTGATGTCAACCTTGTCTTAATGTCACACCTGCACTTTGATCACTCGGGGGGCATGATCGATAAGACCGACGATAATATATCTCTAAGCTTTCCGAATGCCGAATACGTTATACAGCGCGGCGAATGGGAGGCAGCCTATAGCAAGCCTTCCCGATCATATAAAACGGAGATATTTGATTTTCTTCAGCGCAGCGGATCTGTACACTTTGTGGAAGGGAACGGTAAATTGAATGATTCAATATCATATGAGCTTACCGGTGGCCACTGCGAGTATCATCAGGTCTTTATTGTCAAAGAAGGGGACGAAACGATATTTTTCGGCGGAGATATACTTCCTGAGCCTGAGCAGCTATTAAGAAAATTCATGGCTAAATACGACTTCGATGGAAGACGAGCGATGGAGTTGCGGCAGGAATATGGGATAAGGGCGGCAGAAGGGGGCTGGGAATGCCTGTTTTATCATGCCAAATCAAAGGCTATGGCGAATGTTGGATTGGAAAGAGAGGGGTTTAGTATCAAGTAGCAAGTATCAGGTATCAAGACTAGACGCCCAGTCTTGATACCTGATACTTTGTACTCTAATCTATCTCTTCGCTACCAAATTAATATTCAGTTCAAATTCATCATCAATAGCTTTATCTCCGATATCCAGGAAGAAAGTCTTTGAACGAAATTTGACATCATATTTTGTACGGTCTACACGGATACCAGTCGCTACAGCAACAATAATATCTTTTTGCTGTTTTACAGTTGCTGGGAACGAAATTGGCTGCGTAATTCCTTTAATTGTAAGATTGCCGGCTATATTTACCCGTTCTGCACCCGCAGCAGTTACTTTTGTGATTACAAATTTCGAAGTCGGGTTTTTTTCCGCAGCAAAGAAATCGTCAGACTTTAAGTGGGTTGTCACACGCGCATTATCTGAGGTAATGCTTGACATATTTATCAGAAATGATCCTCTTTTTAATGCCTTGCCATTTGAAACCAGATTCCCGGAAGTAATCTTGATAGTTCCTTTATGACCACCACCAACTTTTTTGGCTGTCCAGTCGATAGTTGAGCGCTCGATGTCAACAGTATAAGTTAGGTCTTTTGCAGGTTTATCGAATGACACGAACACGGTCAACCCTGTTAAAATGCTTAGTGTTAAAAAGAGTTTCTTCATTTTTCTTATTTAATCGTTAAAAGCTTGCACAAAGTTATTCTATAAATATATTCTAAAATCAATGAATGTTCAGACTATATCAATTCTGTCACTGAGATATTACGAGTAAGGATATCAAGAGATTACTCCGTTCTTAAAAGAAATTTTAAAAGTAGTGCCCACATCAGGCATACTATCAACTTCAATTTTCCCGTCCAGCGACTCTATTTGAGATTTAATAATGTATAAACCAAGGCCCTTGCCCTCTATTTTGTTATGGAAACGCTGATAAAGGCCAAATATTTTACTACCAAATTTGGTCATGTCCATTCCCAGACCATTATCGCTGAAATAAAGTACGGTATAATCCTTCTGCACCCGGGTTTTCAGGCTGATGATCAGTTTACGTTTATCCGACCCGTATTTGACTGCATTGGTCAGCAGGTTCAGGAGTATGCTATGAAGGAATCTTTTTGGGAAATAAATAGTATTTATCTCAGAGAAGTTGATTTCAATTTGAGCACCGGATTCAGTTACTTGTTTCTCAATACTTCTTATAATAAGATTAAGCTCGGTCTCAATATCCAAACTTTCTCTGTGAACGTGATTGCCGGACTTGCTTGCTACAATCTCTATCAGGTCACTTAATGTTGAATCCAACTGTTTTACACAATAGTGGATCTTGTGGGTGATTTCCTCATTCAATTCAGGAGAGAGTGCTTCTTCAGATTGCATTTCTGTAAGGCTCATGAGATTTACCACCGGTGCCCGAAGATTATGTGAAGTGATGTAGGCAAATTTCTCCAGCTCTGAATTGGTCTTTCTCAGTTCATTTGTAATTTCCTGAAGTTCTATTTCCTTCTCCTTAATGAAATCTATGTCCAGGTGGGTTCCGATCATATTAGCTGCCTTGCCATCTTCCTGAAAGCTTACCACTTTACTAAAAGATAGGATCCATTTCCATGGCCCTTGTTTAGTTTTTATACGATAAGCCAGGCTATTGGAGGTGTAGCGTCCATCAACCTGCCCGGTAATGATTTCCCGAACTGTGTCATGATCTTCCTCATGAACAATATCCAGCCATGAAGAATTTTTCAGAAATTCATCAGGATCGTATCCCAGGGCCCGCACCCAATTGCTGTCATATGAGGTTTTATTCGACACCAGATCCCATTCCCAGATCCCAAGCCCTGCCGCTTGTATCGCAAGTTCCAATCTTTGCTCTGTTCCTTTTCGAAAAGTAATCTCTTTCTGGAGGGCTGTCGTCTTTTTATGAACAATTTTTCTCAACTGCCAATTCCATATAAGGGCAATCACAAACAGTGATGCCGCTATTCCTAAAACATAGAGCAGAACGTCAAAATAAAGTACTTTTCTTACACTCGCATCTGCGAAAAGAAATCCATTTATCGAATCGGTCTTCTGAGCAATGCCAATTTGCTTGTAAACATCCAGCATCGACTGCCACCTTCCCGGGTTCATATGGCCCATCTCAACCAGATCGGGTAAGATGAGCTTCTGCATTTCTTCGGCTTCGTTGAGCAAATCTTCTTTAGAAACGCCGCGTTGTTTCACACCTGGTAGGGTTAAAATATAATCTGCCATTTCAGATGGATGTGACATGGCATATACCCAGCCTTTGAGGCAGGCGGCATTAAATTTCTCAACTTTTTCGGGTTCATCATTAGCAATGGACCGTGTTGTAAAGAGCACATCACCGTAAAAATCAATTCCATAATCTATGGGCCTGATCAAAGTTACGTTGTATCCTAGTTTTCTTATCTGATTTGGCTCCACAGTGCTATAAGCGGTTATTGCATCGACTTTTCCACTTATCAGATCCTGATGGTTCCAATTGTGTGCAACAATTTTGATCTTATTCATAGGGATACCTTCCCTAATAAATAGCGCTTTCAGCAACGGCCAACCCTGGTCTTCAGAAGCCATGATCCTTTTGCCAGCGAGATCTGTTGCTGTGTTTATCTTACTGTCGGCCAGAGTTAAAAATACATATGGTGAATGCTGGAATATAGCAGATATAACAACAACAGGTTTTTTAGCAATATGATGGTTGATGATGTCTGCCCCGGTTACTCCAAATTCGGCAGTTCCATTGAGGACGTTCTGCACTGGTGGATTTTCGGTATTACCTTCGAGTAAATCCACATTGAAACCAGCCTCTTTAAAGAACCCTTTCTTTTCGGCAGCATAATAACCTGCGAATTGAAACTGGTGGTGCCATTTTAACTGAAGCCTGATAGTGTTAGTTTCCTGTGCATTTACTGGGGCAGATCCGACGAGACAATAGCATGAAATGCCTGCAATAATTAAGAAACGGCGAAGTTTAATTTTTACTTGCTTGATCAGGGTCATGTTCCGGCCAAATTTACCTAAGGTACAAATTTGAGACACTTGAATTAAATCTTTGATAATGTACAAATTAGATTTTTGATCCAACCGGATTTGTTACAACTTACTATAGATAAAAACGTGAGTCAAGACGTAGAAGATTCCGATACTGGAACCTTTTGGGATGGTCTGATTGTTTGCAAAAAATGCTCTTCCATATAACTTTCTATCGGCGGACATGCGCAAATCAATGTCCTGTCGCCGTGTGTGTCATTAACCCTTCCAACTGATGGCCAGAATTTAAATGCAGCTACATACGAAAGAGGAAAAGCTGCCTTTTGTCTGCTGTAAGAATGATCCCATGCATCTGCAGTCACTACGGCTGAAGTATGGGGTGCATTTTTAAGCGGATTATCAGTCTTGTCAGATGTGCCGCCTTCTACTTCCTGAATTTCAGCGCGGATAGCAATCATAGCATCACAAAAACGATCAAGCTCGTGTTTAGGTTCTGATTCTGTGGGTTCGATCATTACTGTTCCTGCAACCGGGAACGATACAGTAGGAGCATGGAAGCCATAATCCATCAGCCTCTTGGCGATATCTGTAACTTCTATACCGAAGTTTTTGAACGACCGGCAGTCAAGTATCATTTCATGTGCGCAGCGGCCCTGGCTGCCAGAATATAGCACCGGGTAGTGCTTCTCCAAACGCGACTTTATATAATTTGCATTCAGGATCGCATATTTTGTAGCGTTCGTCAGGCCTTTTGAGCCCATCATCGCAATATATGCGTGGGAGATCAATAAAATAGAAGCCGAGCCCCATGGTGCTGAAGATACAGCAGGAATTGACTTCTCATTACCAATGGAAACTACCGGGTGACCGGGCAAATAAGGAACAAGATGTTTTGCAACGCCGATAGGGCCCATTCCCGGTCCACCCCCGCCATGCGGGATGCAAAATGTTTTATGGAGGTTAAGGTGGCAAACATCCGCACCTATTGCTGAGGGACTTGTAAGGCCAACCTGTGCATTCATATTTGCACCGTCCATATAGACTTGTCCGCCATTTTTATGAATGGTTTCACACACCTCTATGATTGACTCTTCAAAAACCCCATGCGTAGATGGGTATGTAACCATCAGACATGAAAGATTTTCAGCATGCTCTCGTGCTTTCGCTTTAAGATCAGCTACATCAATATTTCCTTTCTCGTCACATTTAACAATGACGATCTTCATGCCTGCCATCGCTGCTGAGGCTGGATTGGTTCCATGAGCCGAGGATGGAATTAAGGCAACAGTCCGCTGGAAATCTCCGCGATCCTGGTGGTAAGCACGAATAACCATTAGGCCGGCATACTCACCCTGGGCACCAGCGTTTGGCTGCAAGCTCATCGCGGCAAAGCCGGTGATCTCACTCAGCCACTTATTTAGCTCATCAAAGATTTGCATGTATCCCCCCACCTGATCTGTTGGTGCAAACGGATGCATCTTGCTGAATTCAGCCCAGGTAACCGGCACCATCTCCGTGGTTGCATTAAGCTTCATGGTACATGAGCCTAAAGCTATCATTGAATGACAAAGTGAGAGATCCTTCGCCTCAAGCGACTTTATGTAACGCAGCATTTCATGTTCTGAGTGATGCGAATTAAACACAGGATGGCTCAGGTAAGCGGAATTACGCTGCAGATCTCCTGGGATATGTAAGTCAATCCCTTGTTTAAGTGTATCAGTATCAATATCGTGAAGGTTTTTACCTTTCACTTTAGCAAACAGTCGCACTAAGGTTTGTACATCTTCAAATGATGTTGTTTCATCAAGCGAGATGGTAACTGAAGATCCTTTATAATTCAAATTCACTTCATTGTTCAACGCTTCTGCGTGAATAGGATTCACCAGATCGCCAAGATCAAAACGTAGCGTGTCAAAGAAAAACTCATTCTCCTGTTTGTAGCCCAGGCTTTGAAGAGAGTCCTTAAGAAGAACAGCGAGGCCGTGGATGCGTTCTGCTATAAGCTTAATTCCGGTTGGACCGTGATATGTGGCATACATTCCAGCCATGATGGCGAGAAGGGCTTGTGCTGTACAAATATTTGACGTTGCTTTATCTCTTCTAATGTGCTGTTCGCGGGTTTGAAGTGCCATACGTAGTGCATAATTTCCCGCGCTGTCAATAGTAACACCAATAATTCTTCCCGGCATCGAACGTTTATATTCGTCTTTAGTTGCAAAAAATGCCGCATGCGGTCCGCCAAATCCCATTGGAACTCCGAAGCGCTGGCTGGAGCCTACGACAATGTCGGCGCCCCATTCTCCCGGAGGAGTTAACAAGCTGAGCGACATGATGTCGACAACCACGGTAAGTTTTATTCCCTTTTCATGACCTTTGGCTGCGAAATCTTTATAGTTATAGACTGAACCATTTCCTGCCGGATACTGAACGATCGCACCGAACATGGACTCATTAAGCTCTACTGTATGGTGGTCACCAATCACTATCTCAATCCCGTAAGGAGCTGAGCGGGTTTTTAAAATATCTATAGTTTGGGGTAATACCTCTTCCGAAACAAAGAAAACATTGGCTTCCGAGTTCTTGCGCAAGCTGTATTGCATGAACATTGCTTCACCCGCAGCAGTACCTTCATCAAGAAGAGATGCGTTGGCAATTTCCATCCCAGTAAGGTCTACAACCATGGTCTGGAAATTCAGTAAAGCCTGTAAGCGGCCCTGGGCAATTTCAGCCTGGTAAGGAGTGTATTGTGTATACCAGCCCGGATTTTCAAAAAGATTTCTTAGAATTACACTTGGTACAATTGTATCATAATAACCCTGACCGATAAACGATTTATAGACTTTATTTTTCGCTGCTATTTTTT
>NZ_JBBJNI010000022.1:0-33416 GCF_037719425.1 Daejeonella sp.
ACCGCAACCGGGCAGGGTGTTAATGATATGAAGGGTGGAAATGTAGTTATGATTGGTGCGTTAAAGGCTCTCGCTGAATTAGGTTTGCTTAAAAACACACAGATCATCGCTTATTTTACTGGTGATGAGGAGCGGGGCGGTATTCCGCATTATGTTGCCAGGAAAGATTTTATTGAACGTGCAAAAACTACGGATATAGCTTTGGGCTTTGAAGGTGCACAGGGCTTAAATACTGTTGCTGTTGCCCGTCGGGGAATCGGAGGATGGGTGCTCAACGTAGAGGCTAAAACCGGGCATTCTGCAGGTATTTTCAGCGATGGAGCCGGCTATGGTGCAATATATGAAGCCTCAAGGATTGTGAACGAGTTTCGTACACAACTTGCAAGCGAACAATATCTAACTTTCAACCCTGGTTTAATGAGCGGAGGCTCGGAGATAAAAGTTGATCAGGCTGCCGCAAAGGTTGAGGCTGTTGGTAAAACTAATATTATTTCGCCGGCGGCGTATGTAGCTGGGGACCTTCGATTTATGTCAGAAGCTCAGCGTGACAGGGCAAGGGAAAAGATGCGTGCAATCGTAAGTCAGGTACTTAACGGGACTAAATCTAGTATTTCGTTTTCAGATGGCCTTCCGGCGATGGAACCCACCGAAGGTAATTATAGTCTTGTAAGATTTCTGGATGGTGTTTCAAAAGATTTGGGCATTGGCCCTACTAAAGCGGGAGATCCTGGTTCCAGAGGTGCAGGGGATATTTCTGATATCGCCAAATATGTTGATTCACTCGATGGTATGGGAGCTTCTGGCGGAGGAGCTCACAAACCCGGAGAAACCATCAACCTGAAAGAATTCCCTTATCTTATTCAAAGAGCTGCAATAATGATCTATCGCCTTACCAGAAAGAATGCTGCAGTGAAATAGTAAAATTGAGCTGTTAAAACAATTCGACTGGAATTTGGTACTTTTATAGTAATGATCAACATTAAAGTCTTTGTCTGTAATCCATATCAGGAAAATACCTACCTGTTGTATGATGACAGTATGGAATGTGTGATTATCGATCCGGGAATGTATGACGGCGACGAGCAAAATAACGTCCTTAAATTCATCGCAGAAAAAAAGCTAAAACCCGTAATGCTTTTAAATACCCATTGCCATATTGATCATGTGTTAGGCAACAAGTTTATTTATGACACATATGGTTTGCTTCCTCAGTTTCATGAGGGAGAGCAGCCAGTTTTGAATGCGGTTGTTTCGTATGCACCTCAAATGGGCATCCGATATGAAGTTTCACCTTTGCCGGAAACCTATCTGCCTGAAACAGGGACCATAAGTTTTGGTGAGAGTGAACTTGAGATATTATTTTGCCCGGGCCACTCTCCGGCACATTTATGTTTTCATAATAAGGAATATAAAATCCTGATCGGAGGAGATGTTTTATTCTACCAAAGTATTGGTCGTACAGATCTTCCGGGCGGCAACCATAGTCAGCTCATCAACAATATACGGGAGAAGATATTCGCCCTTGCCGATGACTGCCGCGTGTATCCCGGCCATGGACAATCCACAATGATTGGCTATGAAAAGCAATTTAATCCTTTTCTAACTTAAGGGATTAAGATCTTCATAAAAATTGAATACATCCTATTACATAGCTAAGCGATACCTTTTTTCGAAAAAATCGGTGAATGCGATTAACTTCATCTCCGGCATCTCCATGCTGGGTGTTTTTGTTGGAAGTGCGGCGCTTATTATCATTCTTTCTGTATTTAACGGCTTTGAAAACATAGTACTTTCAATGTACAACACCTTCAGCCCGGAGCTTAGGATCGAGCCCGCGGAAGGCAAAGCTTTTGAACCCACCGATACACGGTTCTTGACAATCAAGAACGACAACCGGATTGTAAACTATACTGAAGTGCTGCAGGAAAAAGCACTTATCAGATACGGCAAAAGTCAATCAATCGCTTTGGTAAAAGGCGTAAGCGAAGATTACATGAATGGCCAGGTAAGCCTGGATTCAGCTATCTCCAGCGGAAGCTTCATTCTGAGAGAAAAAGGGGAAAATCTTGCTGTGATCGGTTCTGCCATACAAAACTATCTATCGGTTAATCTAAATGATGATTTCAGACACCTTGACATTTACTCTCCGCGAAAGAATGCAGCAAATTCGATAAATCCAGCGGACGAATTCAATGTGATGTCAATTCATCCCTCGGGCGTATTTTCAGTGCAGCAGGAATTTGATAACATGATGATTGTGCCAATTGGATTCGCTCGCGAGTTATTGGGTGAAGAAAGCAAGGTGTCCTTGATTGAAATTAATACGAAAAATGATATTTTAGTCAGTGAATTTCAGGAAGAGATCTCAGAAATCCTGGGTAAGGATTTTCTTGTCAAGAACAGAAGTCAGCAAAATGAGCTTCTCTACAAGATCCTAAACTCTGAAAAATGGGCTATTTTCATGATCCTTACTTTCGTACTAATCATTGCTGTTTTTAATATCATCGGGTCTTTGACGATGCTGGTTATTGATAAGAAAAAGGATATTGCAATTTTAAGCAGTTTGGGAGCTGATAATGGACTAATTCGCGGGATCTTTTTTATTGAAGGAATGATGATCTCGATGGTAGGATGCGTACTGGGAATGGCTGCCGGCCTGATATTCTGTCTCTTTCAGCAGCATTTTGGATTTATCAAAATGGCAGGTGCCAGCCTAATAATTGACTCGTATCCGGTAGGCATAAAGTGGACTGACTTTATCCTTGTTTTCGGAACTGTGTTACTTGTATCGCTCATCGCTTCGGGGATTTCATCCACGCTGAGTGTTAAAAATACGGGAAGCCTGCGTGAAGAGTTATAGTTTTCAGCGCTGTTCAATATTTTAGTACGCTTTATAAATATGCACTTTTAGACAGGTAATTTTTGACATAATCCTCCACACCTTCTTCCAGTGTATGAAAGTCCGTTGGATAGCCCAGAGATTTCAACTTACCCATCGTCGCCTCTGTAAAATACTGATACTTTTCGCGGATATCTTCCGGGGTTGGAACAAAGGAAATGTTCACCGGCTCGCCCAACGCCTTAAATGTGTTTGTTGCCAGGTCAAGAAAAGTTCTGGCCGTTCCCGACCCCAGGTTATAAATGCCTGAATCTTTACGATGGTGCATCAGGAAATACAAGACATCAATTACATCCTTAACATATACGAAGTCACGCATTTGTTCGCCATCCTTAAAATCCGGATTGTGCGATTTAAAAAGCTTCATTTCTCCGGTCTTCCGGATCTGATTGTATGTGTGAAATATCACAGAAGCCATACGGCCTTTATGATATTCGTTGGGGCCGTAAACATTGAAGAATTTTAAGCCGGCCCAGAAATATGGCTTTTTTTTCTGAGCTAAAGCCCATTTATCAAAATCATTCTTAGAATCTCCATAAGGATTTAAGGGATGCAGCAGGGAGATTTTGGATTCATCGTCATCGTAGCCGTGTTCGCCAAGGCCGTAGGTTGCGGCGGAAGACGCATATACCAGAGGCAACCCGAACTCAACACAGATATTCCAAATGTTTTTTGTGTAATCGAGATTTAACCGGTCGAAGAGATCAGTATCAGATTCGGTGGTGTCTGTACGGGCGCCAATATGAAACACGAATTGAACAAGCAGTTGATTATCTTTAAGCCATTCCGGAAAAACATCACGGTTAACTTGTTTTGAAAAGCGCTTGCCCTCGAAATTTTTATTCTTTTCCGCTTTGGAGAAATCATCAACTAACACAAGATCATAAAATCCTTCATCGTTTAGTTTTTGAACCAAACAACTTCCTATAAATCCAGCTGCACCAGTAATAATGATCATTTTCTATGATTTGAATTTAATTATAAAAATAGGTTTTGCGTAGTGTCAGGGATGATCCCTTTCTTTAAAGCTTCTCCAAAAAATATATTCACCGCTCTCCGCCCTTCTTCTCCAAGATCAACAGAATATTTGTTGACGTATAACTCTATGTGTTTATACATCACTTCAGTACTCATCTCCTGGGCATGCGAGCGTATGAACTCTAAGCCTGACAGCGGATTTTTAATGGCGAACATCACACTCCGCTGAATAATCCGATTTACTTTTTGCTTGATATCTTCAGGAAGATTGCGCCTGATCATTATACCCCCGAGGGGGATAGGGCATGAAGTAAGTTTTTCCCAATATTCACCGAGATCTATGACTTTCAAAAGTCCTTTGTCTTCATAAGTAAAGCGGTTCTCATGAATGATCACGCCCAGGTCAATACGATTGTTTAGCAATGCAGGTTCAATGTCTGAGAACTTCATTTCGACCTTGTTCTCAGCTTCAGGAAATGCCAGGTTCAAAAGAAAATTTGCTGTTGTGTACTCACCTGGTATTCCTACTTTAAGATTACCTATACGGGATGCGAGGCTTTCAATGCCTTCCTGTAATATAGATGGATCGTTACAAATAAGTAATGGGCCGACGCCAAAGCCGAGCGCGCTGCCCGAATGCAATAAAACGTAATTCTTCGTAAGGTATGCGTAGGCGTGATAACTCAGTTTTGTGATATCGAGATCGGCTTTAAAAGCCTTTTGATTAAGTGTTTCAACATCCTCATAGAAAACTTCGAAGCTCAGCCCTTCGGTATCTACCTTCTGATGGATCATCGCATCAAAAATAAATGTGTCGTTCGGACACGGAGAGAATCCCAGGCTCAGCTTCATCCTTCTAATAGATTAATGATCGTATCGTTCAGGTTTTTTATAGCGAGGCCGATTTCCCATTTTTCACGATTACGCCGCTCAACATAATTTGAGATCGCACGGATTTGTATACAAGGTACTTCAGACTGATTGCACGCATAAAAAAAGGCAGCACCTTCCATGCTCTCAATCTGCGGATTAAAACGAGCGATAGCCTTTGCGATGGATAACTCATGGCCATGAACCTTATTTACTGTAATGGCGCTGACTTCTTTGAGCTGTGCAGTTGCGAAACCAGGATTTGGACGATAAGATTGTGAAGTAATTCCCAAACCCAGATTATCGAACGACAGAAAGTCGTCACCATCTTCCGCTCCCAGCTCTGCGAACGTATCCTCTTTAACCAAACAGACATCGCCGAGGTTTAGGTCAAAATCAAAGCTGCCGGCAATACCTAGATTTATTGCCAGATCGTATGAAGAATCCGCTAAGTGCCTGCCTAGCGAAAAGGCTGTAGGAACCATGCCTGCTCCGGTAAGAAGGGTCTTTACCGAATGCTTACCGATTAACTTTTCTTCGTAGCCATTCTCTATCGGGAAGGCCGACAGAAGGGGTTGTATCTCGGGTAGAGTAGCAGCAACAAGCAATAGCTTCATTGAGCAAAGTTAAGCAAATCGCTTAATTTGTACTTAAGGCAAGTTTTACTTTAAGTATATTTGCATTTTAATTATTGAACATGATTTATATTACCCGGCGAGAGAGATTTAATGCAGCACATAAGCTGTTCCGTGAGGAGTGGAGTGACGAAAAAAATTTAGAAACCTTTGGTAAATGCTCAAACCCTAATTGGCATGGGCACAACTACGAATTATTCGTTACCGTAAAAGGAGAAATTAATCCTGAAACAGGATTTGTAGTTGACTTGAAAGAACTGAAGGCGATAATTACAGCGTATGTGACCAGTGAACTAGATCACAAGAATCTTAACCTTGACGTAGATTTTATGAAGGGAAAGCTGGCCTCTACAGAAATACTTGCTGTAACTATATTCGACCGGCTTAAGCCATATATCGAAGAACAGGGTGCCCAATTACATAGTGTAAAACTTTTTGAGACAGAAAACAATTCGGTAGAGTACTTTGGAGCATAAGCATAGAACGCATGGATCGAAAACAAGATATCAACGAAGAACAGATCGACGGATACGTTAAAATTGACCGGTATGATCAGACAAAAATTGATCGTATTGCATCTCATTATGAAGCTATTCTAGCTGATCTCGGAGAAGATCCATCCCGTGAAGGGCTAGTAAAAACCCCTGAGCGGGTTGCAAAGGCGCTTCAGTACTTAACCCATGGGTACGATTCTAAGCCGGCTGAGATTCTCCGTTCCGCTATGTTTAAGGAAGACTATAGCCAGATGGTCGTAGTTAAAGATATTGAAGTGTTCTCAATGTGTGAGCATCATATGCTTCCATTCTTTGGTAAGGCACATATTGCTTATATCCCCAACGGGTATATTGTTGGTTTAAGCAAGCTTCCGCGTGTAGTAGATTCTTTCGCCCGTCGTCTGCAGGTTCAGGAGCGACTTACCAATGAGATCCGTGATTGTATTCAGGAAACGTTGAAACCAGCAGGTGTTGCTGTCGTTATTGAATGTAAGCACTTGTGTATGTCCATGAGAGGAGTTCAAAAGCAAAATTCGGTAACAACTACATCTGCTTTCACTGGTGAATTCGCTAATGAAACCACGCGTAGTGAGTTTCTGAAGCTTATTACCTCTAATCTCAGCTAAGTATTAAATCTATTATATGAAGTCATATTTGTTCCCGGGACAGGGAGCCCAGTTTGTAGGAATGGGAAAGGATCTTTACGACCATTCAGAAAGAGCAAGGAATTTATTTGAAAAAGCGAATGAAATTTTGAATTTCCGGATCACGGATATCATGTTTAGTGGAACTGAAGAGGATCTGAAGCAAACTAAGGTTACCCAGCCGGCGATATTTCTTCACTCAGTGATTCTTGCAAAAGAGCTTGGAAACGATTTTCAACCCGAAATGGTTGCCGGACATTCACTAGGTGAATTTTCAGCACTCGTAGCTGCTGATGCGATAACCTTTGAAGATGGTTTGCGGCTGGTGAACGCGAGGGCAAACGCAATGCAGAAGGCATGTGAAATAAGACCCTCGACTATGGCGGCTATCCTGGGCCTGGATGATTTCACTGTGGAGGATATTTGCCAGAGAGTAAGTGATATCGTGGTTCCCGCGAATTATAATTGCCCCGGACAGCTTGTAATATCCGGAACAATAGAGGGAGTTGACAAAGCTTGTGAACTTTTAACCACGGCGGGAGCAAAACGTGCATTGAAACTAAATGTTGGCGGAGCATTTCATTCACCGCTTATGGAAGCAGCCCGAGTAGAGCTTCAGGCTGCTATTGAAGCTACTGATATTAATGAGCCGATTTGCCCTGTCTACCAAAATATTGATGCTAAGCCTTACAAGGACGTATCAAGCATTAAACATAATCTTATCGCGCAACTAACAGGCGCAGTACGCTGGACACAAACAATCGAAAAGATGTTAGAACATGGCGCAACCTCCTTTACCGAAGTAGGTCCAGGGAGCGTTTTGCAGGGTCTTGTCAAAAAAGTGAACCGAGCCGTTGAAACTAGCAGCGCTTCCCTGAATTAGACGGCGGTGATATCCGAAAGGGCACAATCTTTGTGCATTTTTGACTTTTTATAGTTTACCTAAACGATTGTCTTTGAGCGGAAATTTCAAGATTCGGTTACTCTTACTCATGCTGGCCATTGGCTTTGCATGTACAGCTTTAACAATCGACCTCACTATAGATAAGCTTGAGGTCCTCCATCTTGATGGACAGAAGATCGAGCGCCGTCTTCACAGAAAAGAAGTATTCGTAAAGGAATTTGTAAACAATCGGGCGAACCTTGACTCCCTCCAGAATGTCGCTAAGAATGAAGTTTGGGCACAGCACGTAATCAAGGAATTAAGCGAGAAAAGAAATATTTACGTACAAACTTTTGAGGCAGGTAAGCTTAACTTTTGGAGTGGAATTAAGATAATACTCGAGACTGACACGCTACTGAAAGAAGGGTCAACTTTTATTCCCTGGGAAAATGGTTACTATGAGGCTATAAAAAAGTCAGAGGGCAAATTTTCGGTGATATGCTATATCCCGGTGATGGCAAAGTATCCATACCAAAATGAATATCTTAAAAATGAATTTGCAAGGGAGCTTATCTCTTCCGACAATCTGGATATTGCAGGGCTGATTGATAAGGATGTATTTAATATCCGGAATGTGGAGGGTAAATATCTTTTTTCGGTTAAGCTTAGGCCAAGCGTAAAAAACACCTTTTATACATCGCTGGAGTTGTGGATGTGGATATTGTCAACCCTTTTCTTGTTTATCTTCGTAACGCATCTCTGCACAGGCATTGCTAATAGGGGGCAGGTGCGCACTGCTACATTATTGCTCGCTGTTTTTATCCTTTCTTTCCGCCTAATGGATCTGGAATTTAGATGGTTTGCCAATCACTTTGACATCGAGATCTTTAATCCAAAACATTACGCGTCCAATTATTTTTTTCCTTCACTTGGTGAGTTCTTCTTAAATGTATTTTCTTTCACGTGGCTACTGACCTTTATACACTCCTATCGCTTCCAGATTCTCAAAACAGAAAAGCCTCTCGGAAAACTTTTGAGCTGTACAATTTTTGTTCTCATTGGCTTTATTGTTTGTGCTCTAGCCTCTGCAACAAATGACCTGTTTTACGGGCTTGTAACTAATTCAAACATCAGCTTCGATGTGACAAACGTGATGAATTCTAACTGGCTGAGTTGGCTTGGGATTCTTATTTTTTGCTTCTCTATACTGAATCTCTATCTCATAATCGATTCCGCAATTGCGATCTCTGACTCACTATCGCTAAATAATAAGGAACGACTGTTTATGTTTATGGGTGGCCTGTTTGTGGTCTTTATTGATCGCGTTTTCTTCTCCAATTTTAATATCTTCTTTTTCCTTTTTGCAATGATACTGCTCATCTCGGGATGGGCATATTATCGGTATAATGGTAAGTTTAATCCCGGGGCATTCGTGATTTGTTTGCTCATATTCGCAGTGATTGGATCATTAAAGCTATCGCGATTTCAGTTCCTGAAAGAACGCGAAAGCCGAAAGCTTTTGGCCGCAAAATTGGAATCATCAGGAGATCCTAATGCTGTACTTCTCTTTTTTAATATCGAGAAGGAAATCCTGCAAGACAAGTTCGTCATAGACTATTTCAACAATCCACTCGCCAGCCAGGGTGCTTTAAATAACCGCCTTCTTAAATTGTACATGGCTGGGTATTTATCCAGGTATGATTTTGCGGCTTACGAATATGATGAACGAGATATGTTCTTCAAGGGTGAGAGCGGCGTCGCTTTATCGAGTTTTAAAAATCTTGTCCTGAAAGGCTCTGTTAAAGTATCCGACTATTTTTATAGAAAGAATAATACCTTCGGATTTCAGCATTATTTTGCGTTGCTGCCTGTTAGGGATAGTATAAATGTTTTAGGTACACTCGTTCTGGAGCTGACTTCAAAGCGCCACGATCAAATGGGTGCATTTCCAGAACTTCTTGTTGATGGGAAGATCAAAGAAGATGTGCAGCTTAAGGATTATTCTTATGCCTACTACAACGAGGGGCTTCTTTTAAATCAACACGGCAAATATGTATATAATCTTCAGAGCTCTGATTTTAAGGGCAAAGTAAAGGACTTTGTCTTCGTCAACGATGTTGATGACGGGAAGAGGTATAATCATTTGATTTATCAGGCGAATCAGCGGAAGCTTATTGTAATAAGTAAAGAAGTAAATAACCTGTTAACCCAGTTGGCTTCCGCCTCTTTTATATTTTTAGTGCTCTTGTTTTTCGCGATGCTGGTTTACCTCCTTCAGTGGTTGTGGTATAGTGTCCAGAATTATCATATCAGTTTCAGAAATTTCCGATGGAACTATCTGATTACAACAAACAGGATGCTATATAAAACGAGGATCCAGTTTTCTATGGTTTCTGCGGTGGTGATCACGTTACTTATCACAGGTCTGATCACTTACTATAACATTAGCCAGCAATACCGGCAGCAACAGGAAGAAACTGTTTTAGATAAGATCACAAAAATTTCCGCAGGGTTTAATAAGCAGCTTATTGACAATGATATCCTCGCAGGAAATGAGCAGGCGGAAGTAGCTTTTAATACTTATGCAGATGTGAATGGTGCCGATCTTAACCTTTTCGACCTGGAAGGAAAACTTATTCATTCGACGCAGCCGAAGATATATGAGAATGGTTTAATTGCCAGAAAAATGAACTCCCTGTCATATTTATATTTAAATCGACTTCAAAAATCCGAATATATAAATACGGAGCAGATAGGCGACCTCTCATTTCTTGCAGCCTATGTTCCATTAAGAAACAGTAAAAATGAGCCGATAGCATATTTGGGCTTGCCATATTTTTCCAATGAAAAAGACTATGAAGACCGGGTCGGAATATTTTTAAACGCGCTTTTAAATGTTTATGCGCTTGTATTTGTGGCAATAGGTTTCTTCGCTGTATTTGTAGCGAATCGTATAACCACTCCGCTTACCATGATTCAGAAAAGCTTAAGTGAAACCAAGATTGGCCGCAAGAACGAAGCGATTCTATGGAAAAGGAATGATGAGATCGGGAATCTGATAAAAGAATATAACACGATGATTGCTGCACTTGAAGATAGTGCACAGAAACTGGCGAGATCTGAGCGTGAGAACGCTTGGAGAGAAATGGCAAAGCAGGTGGCTCATGAAATTAAGAATCCTTTAACACCACTTAAATTAGGAGTTCAGTTGCTGGATAGATCATGGAAAGAAAAGGACCCTAATTTTGATGCAAAATTCGAAAAATTCAGCAAGTCATTTATCGAACAGATCGACAGCCTTTCGCACATCGCTTCCGAATTTTCAAACTTTGCGAAGATGCCGGAGGTCGTATTAGACAACGTAGACTTAAAAGAAGTGCTCACCCAGTCTGTGGAGTTGTATATACAGTCCGAACATACCACAGTAAAGTTCGAGGATAACTGCGAACGGGAGGTATTAATCAGAGCTGATAGGGACCAGCTTTTGCGGTGCTTTAACAACCTTATAAAAAATGCGGTTGAAGCCCGACAAGCTAATGTTAATAGCGTTGTTGATGTTGCCATGTATTGCGAGGAAAGTCAAGTCCTCGTGGAGATCCGTGACAATGGTTCAGGGATTCCTGAAGCATTGGGGCAAAGTATATTTACGCCCAACTTCACGACTAAAAGTTCAGGGACAGGTCTTGGCCTCGCTTTTGTTAAACAGGCAATCGAAAATATTGACGGCAGTATAAGCTTTAATACTTTCCCGGGAAAGGGTACCACCTTCTTTATTAGAATTCCAATGGTGAACAGCTAGCAATAGACTTTAAAATTCTATTGTTTTAGTCAAGGCCTGGTGATAGTAGATCCGGATCTACATATCCCTCATTAGGATCTGTAATTTTACTTAGGTTATATCTAATACTGCTTCCCACTTTATTGCCTTTCAGGAGGCCCTTTTCATAAAGAGTGAAAAGATATTGTTTGATGAACTTGATAGTAACTTCCTTAATACCTGGCTCGAATTCACGTACTTTCTCAAATACCTCGTCACCGTTAGCCTCTCCAAGGCTTGCTAAGGCAAATATCGCACGATTTTCGAGCGTATCACTGAGAACGTATGAAGCGGGAATCTGTATCGGTTTGAATTCTTCTCTGAAAGCCTGATCTGATAAGGTCATATTGAAATGGTTTACTCAGCTATAATACAATTGGGAATAACCTATAGTTTTATCGGTTTGACGGAATAAATTCCGGCCGGGTAATCATACTGGTTACCGCAATTTTTTCACTGTTCGCCAAATTTCCGGTTACACTTCTTCAGTGTTATAAAGAACGATTTGTGCCTTAAAGCTTGGGTTCAGTGGTGGGAAAGAAGGGGCCTCTTATGGATTTATTTAATGTGCTACAATTCAAACTTTTATAGCTGTAATTCAAAATTACTTGCAAAAAGTCTATTTATAACCTATGAAGTATATTTTTTAACGTTGGCCGGATTAGTCCTTTTTACGTTTGAAGCCGATCTCTGGACGTGGCTTATCCTCTTTTTCGATGAACTTACTTAAATAGGCAAACAGCAGTTCAATTTTCTGGTCATGCTTCATTAGGTGTTTTTCAACCTGCTCAACCCGCAGGGACACATCTTTATGTGCAAGCAGCATTTCACGGATTCGGGTATAGATCCGCATGATCTGGATATTGACCAGGATAGCCCGTTCGCTGTTCAGTACGCCTGATAGCATCAATACCCCGTGTTCTGTAAAAACATTCGGAAGCTTCCTTCTGCCTCCCCATCTTGAAGTCACAATTTGTGACTTCAAGTTTGCAAACTCTTCTTCTGTCAGCTTGAACATAAAGTCTTCCGGGAACCGGATACTATTACGGGATACAGCCTGGTTCAATACCTTGGTTTCTACTCCGTACAATTCTGCAAGATCCTCATCCAGCATCACTTTCTGATCCCGGATAACATAGATCTTATTCATCACAACCTCGTCCGGGATGGCCACTGACTTTGTTTGCTTGCTCATTAGTACAAATATATTTTATTCTATCACTTCAAGGGCCGGTATTTATTTAACGCGCCTTTCAGATCTTCCAGGTTGTTGGTTTGATAATGCTCGGTACCGCTGATATAACGATGACCCGCCATATAGTGAACCGTCCGAACATCCTTTTCTTTCAGCTATTCGGTGATCTCGGAATTTACTTTATAATTGAAAATCAGAATGTTATGGGAATACCAACAAATCTGTAACACTACCCTTTTGCCCATTAAACACAACAAAGCCCAGCTCAATTTGGCCAGGCTTAATTTATAATACGTGTGTTGCTTATGCGATTTTAAAAAATACTGGTTTTACAGAATTGTTCTCAATAGAGAAACTCATTGGTCTGCTAATAAAATACGCGCTGCAAACTCGCCCTAGCTCACAAACCTACATGCTCGGACTAGCTGGGCTTTGTCGTTTATTCTAATTATTCTATTAAGCATCATTAATAGCATAATAATGCAGCCGGGCTCTACTTTTTGCCGGACAGAGTCCTCGCTTATTATCGATGATTTAACAGCGCTTCGCTAAACTTAAACCAAGGGGGGCAATCAACGATATTCGTCAAACTTCAAATCATGAGGCTTATCTCAATGTAAGTGTCCCTTTACCCATTGTATAACCATCAGCGTAAAGCACGGCTGTGTAAGTACCTTTCTGAAATTTACCCGGGTTTGCCCAATCTATAGAGTATACTTTTCCATCATTGGCAAATTCGATGGCCGTTTTATAAGTGTATTGGAGCTCCTCGTCATCCGCAGCAAATAGTCCTCCGGAATTTGAGATTATGAGGTTACCACTCGGATCAATAATCCTGATATAAATATCATGAAGACCTTTTTCAGCGATTGAATTATTTACAGCAGAAAAGTTGATCCTTATCTTCTCGGCAGTACTTGCCCGGGTAACGCCGTTCTCTTTGCCATTGTTTCTGATTTCAAAAGCACCTACAGATACATTCCCAGTTTTCAACGCAGCAGCAGCCTGAACTTTTGTATTTAGTTCCTGATTTTGACGCTCAAGATCACTTGCTTTGGAGCTAACTGAATCCACGGCGGTTTTCAGGACGTCCCGTTCGCTGGTGAGAGTGACATTCTGCTTTCTAAGAACATCTATATCGGCAGTATATTTAGTGACGAAGTAGCGTAATTGTTTGATATCCTCCTGAGCTTTTTCTAATTGCCCCTTAGTTAGCTGGCCTTTCCTCAATGATGTTCGTAATTCCTGGATCTTCTCTCTTGCTAAAGATTGTTCGCTTTGCATTTGCTCGGAGAGCTTGACATTATTGCTCGAAGCATTATCAAGCTCCGCTTCAATCTTATCAATTTCAGTCTGCATTACTGTCTTTTCATCACTTATTGTAACAATACGGTTATCAGCTTTCTTGTCCTTGAAGAAAAGGTAGGCATTGGTTCCGAGCAGTGCTAATATTACTACGACTAAGAAATATATTTTATTTGAGTCTTTACGGATAGGTTGTTCCTGGTTTTGGTTCTCCATGTTCAATCGTCTGTTTTTTAATTAAATGTCCATGTAAAATCGGTACTCTTTAAACTTTCATGTGGGCAAATTTATTGTCCGGATGAACACGAAGTTAACATTCCTGAGTTGATTCGCATTATTTGAACCCGGTAAATTTGGACAAGATGCTGGAATTTATTTTTGCAAACTGTGAACAGGCTGTATAAATTCAGAAAAACCCTGATACCAATATTTAGATTAATTATCTTTGTTAATTAATCCAGGGCAATTTTATGATTCAAAAGCCGATTTTTCTTCTGTTCCTTCTGTCTAGTTTTTCATTACCTGTTTGTTCTCAAACAAGCCCGGTAAAGAGGCATGAAAAATATGCTCCAAAGCGTGAGTTCAGAGGCGCCTGGGTTGCTACAGTTGCTAATATTGACTGGCCTTCTAAGCCAGGATTGAGTACAGATATTCAAAAAGACGAGTTGATCAGGATTCTTGATGATCATAAAAAGACAGGAATCAATGCAATCATGTTCCAGATCCGGCCAGCAGCAGACGCATTTTATGGAAAAGGCAGAGAGATGTGGAGCCGCTATTTGAACGGGGTACAAGGTAAAGCACCGGCACCATATTATGATCCGCTTGAATTTGCAATAACTGAGTCGCATAAAAGAGGAATGGAACTCCATGCCTGGTTTAATCCTTATAGAGCCACTTTGAACCTGGTGGATTCCCATACCAGCCCAAACCATATTACAAAGCAAAAACCCCAGTGGTTCTTCACTTACGGAGGTAAAAAGCTATTCAATCCCGGTCTGCCGGAAGTTCGCGAGTATATCGTTCAGGTTGTTCTGGATGTGGTGAGGAACTATGATATTGACGGAGTACATTTCGATGATTATTTCTATCCATATCCCGAAGATAATCAGGTTATACGTGATAGTGAGGCTTACTATAAATACGGTTCAAAATTCAAGAATGTGGCAGACTGGCGCAGGCATAACGTCGATACGCTGATCAACGTATTGTCCGACAGTATTCATGCTGCTAAAAAATATGTCAAGTTTGGAATTAGCCCATTTGGGATTTGGCGGAATCTTAGCCAGGATCCTGAAGGCTCTGAAAGCAATGGATTTGATGGATATGGAAAGCTTTATGCAGATGCCCGGAAATGGGTCCGGGAAGGTTGGTTGGACTATATAAATCCGCAAATATATTTCCCGTTTGGTTACAAGGTCGCCCCGTACGATAAGCTTTTGGACTGGTGGACTGCGAATTCTTTTGGGAAGCACGTTTATATTGGCCAGGGGGTCTATCGGTCAATGGAAAACCGTCAGGGATGGAGCGATCGCAGGCAAATTCCTGATCAAATCCGATATTTGAGAAGTAATCCAAGGGCTCAGGGGAGCGTTTTCTTCAGCTCCAAATCCATAACCAATAATATGGCGGGCGTTAAGGATTCTTTGCGCAATAACTTTTATCGTTATCCGGCGCTGCAACCTGTGATGTTATGGCTGGATGTAGTTTCTCCAAATCCGCCTTACGAACTCACGGCGAAAGCAATTGCAAGGGGTGTACAGTTAAACTGGAAGCAGGGTACAGTATCCGAAGATGGTGAAAAAGCTTACGGTTATGTGGTGTATAGGATTCAAAAAGGTCAGACTTTAGATATTGAAAATCCAGCACATATTGTAAATATCAGCTTTAATGCTGCTCAGACCTCGTTTACAGATGCTAGTGTTAGTGTTAACAACAGCTACGTTTACGTTGTAACTACGATAGACCGGCTTAAAAATGAAAGTGCGGTATCAAAGACAGCAGAAGCTAGAGTTATGCAATAGCTTTTGTCGGTTGTTTTAGATTTATTTGTGACAAAATCGTATTTAAACTGGGAATGGCAATTCACCAGATTCTGCTAAACAGAATCATCCAAAAGACTCAGCAAAATTGCTGGTCTCACAATGATATTTTTCAACTGCCTTTATTCTGTGACAAAGAAGCATATAAATAGGGTTTATTTTATTACAAATAAATTGTAAATTTGCCCTTATTCTGTTACATTTAGTGCAGTTTTTGCTATTATGGCCTTTAAAAGGAGTATTGAAGATTATCTTAATCGCTGGAAATTAAGCACCGCTCGTAAGCCGCTTATCATAAGAGGCGCACGTCAGGTTGGCAAAACCACATTGATACGGGATTTTGCCAAAACGTATGCACATGCTATTGTGCTCAACCTGGAGAAACCAGCAGACCGCCGTTACTTTGACGACTTTGATGATGTTCAAACCATTTTTGAAGCTTTATTTTTAGCACATAATATTTCTTCATCTGCTGTCACAAATACTCTTTTATTCATCGATGAAATACAGGAGAGTCCGAAGGCCATCCAGCTATTGCGCTATTTTTATGAAGAAATACCCGTACTTCATGTCATCAGCGCAGGCTCATTATTGGAGTTTGCCATGCAAAAAGTGCATAGCTTCCCGGTAGGCCGTGTGGAATTCTTATATCTCCATCCGCTGAATTTTCAGGAATACCTGGAAGCCACCGGAAAGCAAGGATTGCTAAAACAATTACAGCAGGTTCCGGTAAAAGCTTTTGCACATCAAACATTGATGGATGCCTTTCATCGCTATGCGATTATCGGAGGTATGCCCGAAGTAATAAAAACAGACGTGGAGAAACATAGCCTTTCAGATTTACGGACTATTTATGAAAGCATCTGGGGCACTTATAAAAATGACGTAGAAAAGTACACATCCAACGAAACAGAAAGGAAAATCATTAAACATTTAATGGATACTGCACCGCTGTACCTGGACGAACGTGTAAAGTTTCAAGGCTTTGGAAATTCAACCTATCGGTCAAGAGAGGTAGGAGAAGCATTCAGAACCCTTGACGAAGCGAAGATCGTGCGTTTGATTTACCCAACCACAGACCTGCTCCCGCCATTAAAAGCTGATTTAAAGAAAGCGCCACGTTTGCAGTTTCTCGATACAGGTCTGGTCAATTATTCTTTAGGCATTCAAGCCGAAATGCTGGCAATGGATGATTTGAACAGTGCTTACAAAGGGGCGGTTATACCTCATTTGGTTACACAGGAACTAATCTCCGTCCAAAGTATTTCAGCACACACACCGAATTTTTGGGTGAGAGAAAAAGCCCAGTCCAATGCAGAAGTAGATTTGCTATACGCTCATGGTAAGTTGGTTATTCCTATAGAGATAAAATCAGGCAGTACAGGGAGTTTAAAATCACTCCATCAATTCATCGAAGCTGCAGATCATCCCTACGCCATTCGGATGTATGCAGGTGCCTTCAAGGTAGAGCAAGCTATCACTCCTAATAAAAAACCTTATTTGTTGATGAATCTTCCTTATTATGCCGGCACAGCACTACTCCAATATATTGAATGGTTTTTGCAACAGAATCTTGAGATAGAAATTTCGGACTAACTTTGAGTTAAGTAACTTTTATCTGCCATGAAAGAAAACTTCAAGTCCAAAGAATACTTTAAACCTTGCTTGCGCTTTAAGAAGCGGGAACACCCTTATGATATTGGTATGCCTTTTTCATGGTGGCAAGGACATTATGACCGCCACTTCTTGAATAATATTTATCAGCGTGATGAAAGTGAGTTTGACGCATTCTACCATTACCACTTGTCCTATTTTCTAAAAGTTACTTAGTGGAGCCGAAGGCTCCGACACTTTCATCTTTCGCAGGCCTCTTTGATTAAGCATCTCTGCAATCTTATTTACCATGTCAACAGACGCCTCGATCTCTTCTTTTCGGATTGCTACACTTTCAATATTAAATCCAAATGGTATACCCCGTTCTGAACAAAAGTCAGCTAGTTCAGAGGCAATAGAAAGGCAGACATTTACAGACTTTTCAAGAATGTTTTCTGAATTCTTAAGATCTTCTTTTAGGTCATCGGGGAGATGAATACCCAGCCATTCCATAAAATGCAATGTCTTTGCCGAACCACAAGCTGTTAATGTGAAGATAATTGTCGGTAATTGTTTGTTTTCTTTTTTGCAGGTGCAGCTCAGATCTTCAATAATCTTTTTTGCATACTCCACATTAAATACACACTGGGATATAAAATAAGAAACACCACAACTTACTTTGTCGAGGATCCGCTTATCTTCATCTTTCAATAATTCATGTCTTTCGGGAATCGTAACGGCGCCTATTACAGATGTCTCTGCATTTTTGCTCCAAATTTTGTATGCATCTGGCAGACTTGTCTTCACAGGAAAATCCGGTGCAGGCACTCCAACAAAAACCGGATAAAACCTATTCTCGTGAAGCTCTTCCAGCCATTCCGACAATTCTTCACCTGAGAACTTTCCAGCGGGGCGATACAATATTTTAGGGATTTTAAGATCCTGAAGGTATCCTTTCGCAAACAGCAAGGGGTCCAGGGCTTTTAAAAAAGGGAATGGCCTTTCTTCTGAAGTACGGGCCGCTTCATCCTGTACGTCGTATACTACAAGTGCATCGAGATCCAGCGGGATAAGTCTTGCAAGGGTCTTTTCAGCAATTTCAGCGATCCTTTCCGGAGTTGTTTCTGATTTAGGAGGTGTGATACCGTAAAGTAGAATTCCGGATTCCCCGGATTTGATCTTATTTAAGAACATATTTATTATTGTGATTTAGAAACCGGAACTTTATAACTCCCCGTGTTTTACGTTTTAAAGATATTGTTTATCTGCATGATTTTGTATACCCCGTCATATACTTTCTGTTATTACATCTGAAGTACATAGAAAACCGTTATTCCGCTACACCAAAAAGCCCGGCATCTTTCAGATACCGGGCTATAAAAAAATATGGGTTACTTTGTTTCAGGAAGCAATACCAGACGGATAAAGTTATTGCCACTCAGGTAAGTATTTGCTGCTGTTTTTAGCGCTGCCGGAGTAAGTTCTTTCAATGAATTGAGATAAGTTAATACCTGTTTAGGGTCTTCCCCGTTTTGAAGTTGATTATTTATATAACTGAGCCAGAATCCATTGTCTTTTAATTGTGTTTCAGTGGTACGTGTTTCCTCCGCTATAAATTTTTCAAGGTCGACTGCCTGAGAACCATTTTGTTTGATCTTGTTGATCTCGTCAAGTGTTGAGCTGATAAGCTTCTCAACATTTTCAGGGGCGCTTCCAAACGTGATCGTCATAGTATATCTGCCTTGAGGGAGTTTGGAATATGATGCACGTGCACCAACACCATAAACACCGCCTTCGTCTTCCCTAAGACGTTCAATTAGCTTTATTGACAAGACTTCTGCAAGAGCATCAAGCTGGTTATTGTTCTTCTCGTTGTACGTGTGTGCTCCGCTGAATACGAGTCTCACGTTTGCTTTCGGTTCCTGTCCTTTATACACCTTTTTATCAATCTTGCCCGATGGAATTTTTATTCCTAAATCCTTTGCGCTTTCTTTTCTGTTTGTTGATGGAAGCGAACCGAGATATTGTTCAAGCATCGGTTTTATTTTTTCGGGTTCGAAATTCCCAACAAAAGTGAAAGTGAAATCACTAGCATCGGCAAAACGGTCCTTGTAAATATCAAATGCTCTATCAAGACTTATCTCGTTAACTTTTTTCAAAGAAGGGCCAGTCCGGCGTACATTATAACTGCCAAGGATTGCAGCAACTGAATCGGCGAAGACGCTGTTTGGATCATTCTCGCGATTTGCCAGACTTCCCTTACTTTGGGCGATAAGTCCTTTAAAGATTTCAGCGTCCTTACGGGGTTGTGTGAAATACAAATAAGTCAGTTGAAGCGCGGTTTCCAGATCTTTTGGAGCAGCAGATCCCGAAATACCTTCAAAGCGTTCACTAATATACGGGCTTACTGAAACCTTCTTGCCTGTAAGCATTTTTGGAAGCTGTACAGAGTTAAACTCAGCAATTCCGCCGCTTCTCACAATGGAAGTCGCAGAACTGGCTGACTGGTAATCAGCATCGCTATATAACGAGTTTCCTCCCGGACTAAATGCTGTAAAGCTAATCTCGTCATTTTTAAAATCTGTTGGCTTTAGGATCACCCGAACGCCATTGCTCAGCTTAAGTTCTGTTATTCCCAGTTCCGGGATCTTCTTTTCAGAAATGACTTTTCCGCCGGTCAGTGTTGCAGAAAGAAGGGGTTTATCAGAAACCTGATCGACAAAGGCAGTTATGTTCTCCTGTTTAACATTATTAATCCAGCCGTTCACGGTGGCTTCGGTAGGAAGTGTAGCTTTATCCTTCTCAGGCCCCATGATTATCACATCACGGTTTACATCGGTAATATACTGTTTGGATAATTGATTAACATCCTGTAGAGTTATACCCGGGGTGAAGGTTTTGGCTAAGTCATATTCATAAGCGATGCCCGGGCTTGCTTCCTGATCAAGGAAATTTCTTACATACTCGCTCACAAGCTGATCAGACGACGTTTTGTCTTTCTCTTTTAACGAAGATTCCATATTAGTCATGTATGACTGCTTGGCCCTATCCAATTCGGTTTGAGTAAAGCCAAATTTTTGTACCCGCTCGGTTTCTGTGAGTACAGCTTTAAAGCCACGCTCCATTTCACCAGGCTTAGCCACAACAAAGGCGTTATATACATCAAGGCCGGCCAGAAAGGCACCGATATTAGCTCCCGCTTGTAGGAAAGGAGGGTCTGCTTGTTTGGTGAGCTCCCCGAAACGAGCGCCCAGCATTTGGTTAAAGAGTGATCTTACGATGCTGTTTCTATAGTCTGTTCGGGTGATAAGTTTTGATTCAGGGTGTTTTATCAGGATTTGTGCTACGGTAACGGGAAATTCGTTATCGGTAACAGCCATAAATTGGTTCTTGTTAATTAATGGAATGGTATAGTTTGTCCTTGGTCTTGGCTTGGCTGGATTTTTCAGATCTGAAAACTTAGCTTTGATCATGGCTTCCATTGCGTTTACGTCAATATCTCCCACAACAACAAGCGCCTGCATATCCGGGCGATACCAGTCCTTGTAAAATTGCTGAATCGTGGCATAGGAAAAGTTCTTAAGTACGTCTTCCGTACCGATTGGTAAACGATTTGAATATCTCGAGTTATTGAATATCATTGGGAGATACTTGTCTTGCAAACGCTGTTGAGCACCTTTTCCTAAACGTTTTTCTTCCAATACAACTCCCCTTTCTTTGTCGATCTCGGCCGGGTCAAGTGTTGCATCCTGCGCCCAGTCACGCATGATCTGGAGACCATTCTTTAGAACTTCCGGGTCATCAGACGGAATGGGCAGCTGATAAACAGTTTCATCAAAGCCTGTATAAGCATTCAGATCTGCACCGAACCTCACGCCTGCTTTTTGCAGATAATTCACAAGATCGTTTTTAGGGAAGTTCTTTGTCCCGTTAAAACCCATATGTTCCATAAAGTGCGCTAGCCCCTGCTGATCATCGTTTTCCAGGATTGACCCAACCTTATTAGCCAGGTAAAGCTGCACCCGGTTTTTCGGCTCTACGTTTTTACGGATATAATAAGTAAATCCATTCGGGAGCTTCCCTATTTTGATTGCCGGATCAAGTGGGATTACTTCTGGGGTAGGTTTTTGTGCAGTCCTGGTGGTTGTTTGGGCATTAATAATGCCGGGTGCCGAAATCAATATCGCAACTGCGCTGATATAGACCTTGAAAATATTGTTCATGATATTCTATTTATAAGTGGTGTGTGTAGTATAAAATTAAACCTTGATAATTATTTTTTTGCTGTACATCCACCAAAGGATAACCAGCCAGATTAAAATAAAAGTAATTGCTCCTGCCAGTGATGCATTTATCGGAGAAAAGTAGGGTGTAAAGAATGTCTGATACATCCAATCCTTTGCCCCGGCTTGCGATCCGTCCGGCATTTCAACTTTGATCATGGCCAGGATACGCGGAATTAGTCCCGATAAAAAGAACACTGTAATAGCATTGACACCATAAACAACGAATGGAGTGGTATACTTCTTATATCCCTGAACATCGATAAGCCAGTAAGACAACGCAAGCCCGATTGTTGCTAAACCACCGGCATATAGTACAAACGAGCTTGTCCATAATGCTTTATTTATAGGGAAGAATAAGTCCCAGATTAACCCCGCTATAACAGCAAGCAGGCCAATAGAGAACATCCATGAAATCTTAACAGCATCGGGCTTGTCCTTTCTTTTAAGCCAGGAACCCACCAAAACTCCAAACAGGCCGGTAGCAATTGCGGGAAGGGTACTGAATATACCTTCCGGATCCCAGGTCCTTGCAGAGCGCCATAAATGTGCTTCGGTTAATAATGTTCTGTCGAGCCATGCTCCAAGATTGGTTTCTTTTTCGAGATTCGCGTAGCCCACGCCGGGAACCGGAACCAGTGTCATTAATAGCCAGTAACCAACTAATAAACCGATAAGAATTCTGAGCTGAGTTTTAGACGTTGTTTTGATGAAAATAACAGCCGATACAAAAAACACGACGGCAATCCTTTGCAAAACTCCGGGGATACGAACTGTTTTTAATGCTTCGAGCGGTTCAGTGAATACCTTTGGAAAGAGAGACAGAAACAAACCCAGGGCAAATAAAATCAAAGCTCTTTTTAAAGCGGTAAAAATAAGAGTCGAATGCTTTGCGTGATCTTTTTTCGATCCGAGTGCAAAACTTATTGAAACTCCAACAATGAAAAGGAAGAATGGAAAGATCAAGTCAGTTGGCGTACATCCATGCCATTCGGCATGTCTCAGAGGCGCATAGATATGACCCCAACTCCCAGGATTATTTACAAGGATCATTGCTGCTACTGTTAATCCCCGGAAAAAATCAAGAGATAACAATCTAGGAGGTGAAGTTTGTAAGATTGCAGGTTTCGCCATTAAGTTCTTGTTAATTGAACACTAAATCTGCATTTTTTTTAGGGAATAAAAAAGTGTTAAAGGAAATTGTTGGTGGGTTATTGCTCAGAGCCCACAGCCGACAGCCACTTCAACGCTTCTTCATCCCTATTCTCCACACACAGCTGCTTAAGTTGATTCTTCAAGTCTGCCGTGAGGGCTTGATATTTTTTCTGCCCATACAGGTTTTTCATTTCACGCGGGTCAGTTTGAAGATCATAAAGCTCCCAGAAATTTTTATGATCGTAAAAGCGGATCAGCTTATATCGATTCGTGCGAATACCAAAATGCTTCAACACACTATGTTCGCCGGGGTATTCATAGAAATGATAGTAGGCCGAGTTTCTGATGCTAGCTTTTGGGTTCTTTAGCAAGGGCATCATGGACCTTCCCTGAATCTCTTTAGGAATAGCGACTCCTGCAGCTTCCAAAAATGTCGGGGCGAAATCCACATTCGAAATCATTTGATTAGAAACCGTTCCCGGCTTAATAACGCCGGGGTATCGAATGATCAAAGGAGTGCGCATCGACTCTTCGTACATAAAACGTTTGTCGAACCAGCCATGTTCACCCAGGTAGAATCCCTGATCAGAGGTATAAACCACGATTGTATTTTTCGTCAGGCTATTTTTATCAAGATAATCCAGGATCTTGCCAATATTCCTATCAAGCGAAAGCAGTGTGCTATAATAATCCTTCATATACCGCTGAAACTTCCATTCTGTAAGTACCTTTCCGGTCAGTTTTCTTTTTAGGAAATCTTCCTCAATGCGATCATAATATGCGTTCCATTTTTGTTTTTGTTCAGGGTTCATTCTGGCCAGAAATGCTGATGCAAGATTGTCCGGATCGCTTTTCATTTTCAGATCGTAGCCGATCTTCATCGTTTTCTCAACAGACATATCCTGCATTGCCGCTGCAATCCGGTTATCATAACTGTCGTAGAAATTGCCCGGAAGAGGAAAGATAATATTGTCGAACTTTCCAAGGTCTTGTATATCAGGCATCCAAGTCCGATGCGGCGCTTTTTCCCCCACGACCATAAAAAAGGGCTTCGATTCATCCCGGTCATTCAGCCAATTTAAAGCAATATCTGTAGTAACGTCTGTGCAATAGCCTTCTATACGACTGGTATCACCTTTCATACTAATAAAAGAAGGATTGTAATACTGCCCCTGTCCGGGCAGGATATTCCAGTAATCAAATCCCTGCGGATATGAGAAAAGATGCCATTTTCCAACCCATGCTGTTTGGAAGCCGGACGCTTGTAACCTTTTAGGGAATACATCCTGCGAAGCGTCGAATTTGTCGTGATTGTTTTTGAAACCGTTAATATGGCTATATTTTCCGGTCAGAAGAATAGCACGGCTAGGGCCGCATATTGAATTTGCGACAAAAGCTTTATTAAAAACAGCACCCTGCTTGGCTAGCCGGTCTAAATTGGGTGTTGCACCATATTTCGAACCATAAGCACCGATAGATTGAACTGCATGGTCATCGGTTAGGATGACAATTATATTGAGTTTAGAATTTTGCTGTGCAAAAACACTTAATCTTAACACCAGCGCTATCAGCAGGAACGCCCCTTTTTTCATTTGAATGTAATTGTTTTTTAGTGGCTATGAAGCTTGCATGAGCTTATATTCATTTCTTTTTGTGAGCGGCAAGCTCATGCAGGTCTCATCTGATCTTGTGATTAATAATTCCATCGCACAAAAGCTTCCATAGCTTCATATTCTGCTAATCCGAGCTTGTCGTATGATTTAGCAGTTTCCCGCGTCCTATCCTCGGCGCGAACCCAAAATTCCCTGGCATCGTCGCCCGGAAAAACCGGCCGGTCTTTCTGAGATTGATGCTTGAAAATGGCAAATCTTTTTCGTTCAACTTCCTGAGGCGAAAGTGGTACGGCCATCTGGATTTCATGGGTTTCAAATTCATGCCATGCACCACGATACATCCATAGCCAGCAATCCTTAACCCACGATTCGTGTTTTAGACGGTTAAGTGCGGCGACAATAATATCGAAGCAAACCTTGTGCGTTCCGTGAGGATCAGCAAAATCTCCGGCAGCAAAGATTTGATGTGGTTTTACCTTTTGAAGAAGCTCCATCGTAATGTTTACATCATCCTCAGACACAGGGTTGCGTTGCGTCTTGCCACGGTCGTAGAATGGCAATGCCATAAAGTTGATATGATCATCTGGTAATCCGGCAAACCGGGCACCGCTAATAGCCTCTCCTTTACGGATCAATCCTTTCAAGGTCTGAATTTCACTTGTATCGGTTTGATTGGGTTGCTTAGTATCAAGGAACTTACGCATGGATAGATACAGGTCATCCAGTTTCTGTGTGTCAAGATTAATTGATTTGCTAAAATCACGGGCAAATTCGACGAAACGAAGCGCATCGTCATCCCAAACTGCGGTATTACCTGATGTCTGATATGCAACATGCACGTCATGGCCCTGGTCAACCAGGCGAATAAAGGTCCCGCCCATGGAGATAACATCGTCATCGGGGTGGGGTGAAAATATGATCACCCGTTTCTTAGCAGGTGTAGCGCGTTCAGGCCGCTGGATATCGTCGGCGTTGGGTTTGCCTCCTGGCCATCCGGTTATTGTGTGTTGTATTTTATTGAAAATCTCAATGTTAATATTGTATACCGGCCCCTTTTCAGTTGCCAGTTCAGCCATCCCATTATTGTTATAATCTTCTTCAGTAAGCTTTAAGATCGGTTTATCAAGATGGTTTGCAAGCCAGATAACCGCCTTTTTAATTAGTGGTCCATCCCAGACACAATCTTTAACAAGCCACGGAGTGTTAAAGCGGGTTAGCTCAGATGCCGCATCCTGATCGAGAACGAATTCTACATGTTCAGAAAGCTGAAGATAGGTTGCCGGAACGTCTGATGAGATCTCGCCTTCGACGGCTTTTTTAATAATAGATGCTTTTTTCCTGTTCCACGCCATCAGGATGATCTCACGGGCTTTGAAGATGGTGCCGATCCCCATCGTTATAGCCTTGGTCGGAACGTTTTCTTTTCCTCCAAAATCACGGGATGCATCGCGACGAGTCAGGTCATCAAGCGTTACGAGGCGCGTACCAGAATTAGGGGCAGAACCGGGCTCGTTAAAACCGATGTGGCCGGTACGCCCAATACCTAGTATTTGTAGGTCCAGCCCACCGAGTTCAGTTATTTTTCTCTCATAATCAAGGCAGAATGCAGGTATTTTTTCAATGTCTAATGTTCCATCCGGAATATGGACGTTGGCCATGTCAATGTCGATATGATCAAACAGGTTTTCCTTCATAAAGCTAACATAGCTCTGCGGAGAAGTTGGCTTCATCGGGTAATATTCATCCAGATTAAAGGAAATTACATTCTTGAAACTCACCTTTTCTTCTTTATGAATTCGTATGAGCTCCTGGTAAACCCCTATTGGTGTTACACCTGTAGCGAGACCGAGTATAGCTTGCTCGCCTTTTTTACTCTTTTTCTGGATAAGATCAGTAATTCGTCGGGCAACTTTGCGGGAAGCAATGTCAGTATTTGGATAAACGGTAACGGGTAGTTTTTCGAAACGGGTTTCTTCCAGTAAATTTAATCGGGCCATGAGGGGCAGACTTTATTAGGTGAGACGCAAATATAAAAAAATTAAACTTTCGCGACCGGGCATCTATCGTTTTCAAACCCGCGCCAGCTTTATGCGTTTTTTTGCAGATTTTTTCAATCATAATCCGGAACCTTAGACGTGAAATCTGGTCACGTAACGCATAAATTACATAGTTAGTGTATCTTATACACAAGTCAGTATTGATATTGTACGATGATTTATTGCGTTATTGCAAAATAATTTGGCAAATAACCGCAAATAGAATTAGTTTTATGGTATAAAATTAAAAATCCCGCAAGAACCAGAAAAATTGATTGTGTCATTACGTATATAAAGGAATAGTTTGAACATATCTTAACCGCCGTAGTCTCCTGTGAAAAACAAGCACTTATTTTTCATCCAAAAATTAATTTACTATCAAATCACAAAAACACCATTTAAATGAGAAAAATTTACTCTTCCGGATGGCCAAAACACGTTTTGGCATTCGGCGTTATGCTTTTTTTAGTTATTCTCTGCGGGGAGCTGAATGCTCAGGCACGCAGATATGTAATTAGCGGGAAAGTAACGGACGCAAAAACCAGTGAAACGCTTCCGGGCGTCGCTGTGAGATTAACTTCGACAGCAACTGGAATATCTACAAATGCAGATGGAAATTACACCCTGACAGCAGAAGTAAATCCCGGCCAATACACGATTTCGTTTACGTACATTGGATACCAGACCATTTCAAAAACAGTTCAACTTGGCACTGATGCATCGGTAACTCTTAACGCGGAAATAGGCCAGAATGCTGTGGGCCTTGACGAAGTGATCGTCACCGGTACTTCAGAAGGAACCACCCGCCGTCAGCTTGGTAACTATGTGGGATCAGTAAGTGGTGAAGACCTTAATAAAGGTGCTGCTGGCAACGTACTTACCGGTCTGCAAGGAAAAGTAGCAGGCGCTCAGATTACCCAAAACCAGGGTGACCCTGCAGGCGGGATGTCGGTTCGCTTACGCGGTATAAGTTCTGTAAACTCGTCTTCTGATCCATTATACATCATAGATGGTATTATAGCCAATAATGCCACATCAAGGGTTACCGACAATCAGCAAAACAGGCTGGTAGATATTAACCCAGCCGATATTGAGCGTATTGAGGTACTTAATGGTGCTGCTGCCGCCGCTATCTACGGATCTCGTGCAAATGCGGGCGTTGTACAAATATTTACGAAACGAGGCAGCTCCGGCGAGCCGCAGGTTACGTTTTCCTCAACCTACACTAATAGTGAGTTACGAAAGAAACTTCCTGTTAACATGGCGCCGGTTAAATTCGGTGGTCCAACAGACGGCCCGGGAGCTTTCACGCAAGATATTCTGCCGTTGACGTCTAATCCACTCACTTTCGCGACAAATACGACCCCAGTCACCCGTTATGACTACCAGGATTACATTTTTCGCAACGCAAGCGGTGTTGATAATAATTTTTCTGTGAGTGGCGGGAGCGAAAAAACAAAGTTCTACACTTCCGCTTCCTATTTCACCAACCAGGGTATCGTAAAAAATACTGATTATACCCGTTTCGGACTTCGGGCCAATGTCGATCAGACTTTAGCTAAATGGGCAACATTTAGAGCCGGGTTAAATTTTGTACGAAGCGATGCAAATGAAAAACCTTATGGAAACGGACTAATTGTACCTGTGGGAATTCAATGGATCATCGCTAACTTCCATGATATCCAAAAGCGCGATGCTTTAGGTAACCTTCAGGCTATTGGTGAAAGGGGCCGTGTTAACCCTGTTTCAATTATTGAAGATATTAAACAGGCTCAAAGAACCAACCGGGTCCTGGCAAACGCAGGATTTAAATTATTTCCCATAAAAAACCTGACGGTCGACTATAACATTGGTATTGATAACTCAGCGCAGGAAGGTACTCTCTTTGTACCTCCATACACCTACAACGTAAGTATCGCCGATGGCTCATATGGTGGGGGGCTAAGTCTTGATCCTGCTCAAAATGGTTTCGCGGGTAAACGTAATGCAAACCAATACTTATTTAATAATGATTTGAACATCACTTATGATTTCCCAATAACAAGCAAGATCAGCTCTACGAGCCAGATCGGGTATTCATATCAGTATCAAAATGAATCGAGTACGAGCGCTGCAGGAAGAGGGTTAGCCCCTTTCGTTCAAACAGTAGGTGGAGCCAGTACCCCAGCCGTTGGCGGTGATGGAAGAAGTGAATTCTCTGTTGAAGGAGCTTATTTTCAGCAAAACTTTAAAGTCAACAATAACTTCTTCTTAACCGGTGCGGTTCGTATGGATGGTTCAAGTGTCTTTGGAGAAGATCAGCGCAACCAGACTTACCTTAAAGGAAGCGGTAGCTATGTTATTTCTTCCACAAAGTTCTGGGAAGGTCTTGGAGTTTCATCTTGGTGGGATGTCTTGAAAATTCGTGCTGCGTACGGTGAATCGGGAAATTTGACCGGTATCGGTGCTTACGATAGGCTTAACTCATACAGCACATCTTCTTATCTTGGAAGGACTTCCTTTACATCAAGTGGGCAACAGGCCAACGAAAATGTAAAGCCCGAACGTCAGAACGAGTTAGAGATTGGTACCGACCTTTTCTTCCTGAAGAACAGATTAGGTATCACCTTTAACTATTATAATAAAAAGGTAAGTGATCTGTTATTATCGAGACAGATAGCGCCGACAACTGGTTTTACCAGTAAACTAGACAACTTTGGCTCCTTAGAGAACAAAGGTATTGAGCTGTTATTAACGGGTACTCCGATTAAAGGAACTGACTTCAGTTGGGATGCCACAGTGATTTTTAATAGAAACAGAAATAAAGCAACTAATGTTGGTGCCGGTGTTACCGCATTTACCAATAGTTCATCCGGCCCAGTATCATTAATTAACGGGCAGCCGTTGGGTTTGTACTATGGTTCTTACTTCGCGAGAGATGCTCAGGGGAATTTACTGCTTACCCAGGGTGGTCTTCCTCAAACCGAAAGGGGACTTCAGAACGACCCGATCAATCCAACACCACAGCGTGATGCTGCTGGTCAGCCAATGGGTACAGTATTGCGTAGGGTTATTGGGAATCCAAATCCTGACTGGAACGGATCACTGGTAAACGAAATTTCTTACAAGAAGTTAAGTTTCAGAGTGCAATTAGACACCGAACAAGGTGGTGAAAGATGGGCTGCTGATTGGAGAACTTCTCAGGGAGTCGGAGCGGGTTTAGTTGCTGAAGCTGAACAGTTGGGTAAAGTTCCCCGCGGATTTGTGAATGCGAACTATAACATTGAAGAATGGCGTTCAAGACGAGGACAGTGGGTTAAATTACGAGATGTTTCATTGAGTTACAGATTTGGAAGCATTAAATATCTTAAAGACCTTACACTAAACGTTTCAGGTAGAAACTTGTATTCATGGGATAAATTTGAGGAGGGTTACGATCCGGAAGTAAGTTCAGGAGGACAGAGTTCAATCGTAAGAGGAATCGATTTCGGTGCAGTACCCGTTCCAAGATCATTCAATTTTGGTATACAGGCTAAATTTTAATATCAAGTATTATGAAAAAGAAATTATATATAATATATCCAGTTCTGGCAGCTTTGGTCCTGAGCTTTGCCGGTTGTGTAAAGGATTATTCAGATCCTGCCCGTGCAACAGAGGTTAATGTTAACACCAGCACAAAGGGACTTACTGGCGTTGCTGTTTCACTGCAATCTCGTTATGCAGCCGGACGGGGTAATATCTACAATACCATCACCATGAGCGGCTTCCTTGCCAATGAGCTCTTTCTGGTAAATCCGGGTAATACAGCAGAGTTGCAGTTGAGTCTGGGGGGAACATCGCTGGATGGTGGCAACACAGTTATCGGCGCACTTTGGTCGAATAGTAATAAAATAATATATGATGCAAATCTTGTTCTTTCAAACGCTGCTTCGATAAGTGATAAACCTTATGTTAGTGGATTAGTGGGTTATGCAACGATATTCAAGTCACTGGCTCTTGGCGACCTTGCAGCATTCTGGGAAAAAGTTCCCTCAGGTACAGGAGAGAATGTAACGTTCATTACCCGGGCTGAAGCTTACACAAAGATCATCGCCGATATTGACCTGGCTCTTGCAAATATCACTGCTAACCCGATTAGTACAGCCTTCCTGGGAAACATTCCTGCAGGTATTGATATCCCCAATACACTACGTGCGCTTAAAGCGAGATATGCTTTGTATGGAGGAAACTACACTCTTGCCCTGACTACGGCAAATACTGTCGATCTGACTAAAAAATCTGGATTTCAACATAATGCCACAATTAATCAAAATGGTATATATGTAGCAGTAACTGGAACGAATAATTTGTGGCAGCCGATAAGTAATACTTTGGGTCTTCCTGCCGGACTAACTCCGGATCCTGCCGACAAGCGTTTACCTTTTTATCTGTCCGAAAATCTTACGATCGCACCGAGATGGAGAATGAACGGTTTCGCTGCCGCACTTACAACAGAATGGCCTGTTTATCTTTCGGGGGAGATGACTTTGATTAAAGCGGAAGCGTACGCACGCCAGGCAACACCTGATGTTGCGCTTGCATTGATTGAGCTTAACAAGATTGTAACTAAAAAACCTGCCGCTGATCCGTATGGAGTAGGTGCCGATCTTCCGCCATTGGTTGGCCCGTTAACACCTGCACAGATATTGACTGAGGTTTACAAACAACGATCAATTGAGATGTTTCTCTCAGGACAAAGGCTTGAAGATTCGCGTCGTTTGGCTCGTCCGCAGACAGAAAGGAAACGTAATTTTGTAAACTATCCTTTCCGCGAAAGAGATCAGAATCCAAATACACCGGCTGATCCAGCATTTTAACAATCATATTTAAAAAATGGGAGCTTCGGCTCCCTTTTTTTATTCAGCTTTTTTATGAAATCATATATTATAATCCTTGTTACCCTGTTCATCGCACTTAAAGGATCATACGCTCAAACCATCAAGGTTATGTCTTATAATATTCATATAGGACAGAATGCGGCCGGCAAAGATCAATTAATGAACATCGCGGATTTTATCAAGTTATCTAAAGCTGATATTGTAGGTGTGCAGGAAGTCGACAGTGTTTGTAACCGCTCTGGCAAGGTTGATCAAATGAAATTTTTAGCCGAAGCTACCGGGATGTATTTTGCATACGCACGACATTTTGCGTTTGATGGCGGCTCCTACGGCATAGGCATTCTTTCTAAGTTTCCTCTTACCGATGTCAAAGACCACAGGATCATATTGACGAGTAGCGGGAAATCAGATGCGGCTACAAGGGCATTATTGACAGCTAAAATATTTTCAGGTACCAGGGAAATCCTGTTCGCAACAGTGCATATGGATTACCGGGATTCGAATTCACGGTTCGCACAATCTCAGGATTTGGTTAGAATTCTAGGTAGCATACCCTCGCCAGTTATATTAACGGGTGACTTTAATGCTGAACCCGGAACGAAAGAGCTGCTTAACCTGGAGAATATTTTAACGGATACAGGTAAGGATACTGATCTCTCTTTTCCTGCTATCAAACCGGTTAAGAAAATAGACTATGTTATGGTGAGTAAGAATCATCTCAAAACGGTTAGCAAACATGTAGTTTATCCTATTCTATTTTCTGATCATTTACCGGTAATGTCAAAACTGAAAATAAGAGCTGGTCACTGATTCTTGATATTCTAGCTCAGTTAGTTGTCATTCAACAAGAACCTTAAAATGCTAACTTTTTTCTATTCTTCCGCTCATTGCCGCGGAGGCCTAGTTCTTTTGTTTGGTCAAAAGAACCATGCCGACCGCAGGGAGACCACGAATGCCAATAAAAACCATAGCAAAAACTGAGTAAACCCCACCGCTGCGTCTGGAGCTATGGAAGTCACTACTGAGGCTTGGACTGTACTACCCGCACCAGCCGAATGCGGACGAAAGGTGAACGGAGGTTCAGTGGTTTGGCCTTAGAAACGTACCAAGCGCTTGCTGGTGTAGAAGGGCATGCCTGAGGCATGCGGTGTGTGCGCTATTACAACCCTTTTTTCAAGGAGGAGTCTAGGCGCCCAGTGTCCTCCGCTGGCGGAGGTAGATAGGCAGTATTAGCAGCTGAATTTGATTGCGGATATATTTATTTTATATTTAAATCGCAATCTACCTTGTACACTATGCGATTATACCAATCAACAGCGATAAAAATATCGCTGACCTTGTTTATTTCGACGAATTTGATTTTTTCCTATGCGCAGGATAGCATCCTGTTAAAGAATCAGGTCGCCCGTAAGAGCAGAGAATATTTATCCATTGACGTCCAGCCGCTGTTCCGAACCGGGACGAAAATCAGCAAAACTACCGATAAGGATGTGCTGGAAAAATTAAATACTCCCGGCTTTTCCGCAGGGGTAGATTATTTACGGGTGAGCCAGAGTGGCTTTATGTTCGCCGGCGGCGTCCACCTCCGTATGATTCCCATTGCATACAAGTTCGATATTAATGACGACGACTTTACAGTTGGCGGTAATTCCACGTTAAACTTTGGGAAGAGAAACTCCAATTTGATCAACGGCCATTTTTATTTTCCGATCCAGGCCGGCTATACTTTTAAAAGAAAGATCAGTAAATGGGATCCGTCCCTTATGGCAGGCGGTAGCTTAAGCCGGATACAGAGATCACTTCTGACCAGCGGATCTTCATATTTGGATGATTCTAATGTTAGGCACCGGCTACAAGAAATAACTGCTTACTACAGCGAGCTCAATCCATGGCTTACCTATACCCTGAATGCAAGGGCATCAAAAACATTGCGAAGGGGCAATCAGATATTCTTTGCCTTAAATTTCAACTATTCGCCTGTAACTTATAACAGCGGGGAATACAGTTATTACCCGAACAGCGGTAAACAAACCGGGACATTCAATGATACAGGCAGCTACGTGGCCTTACAGTTTGGATTTTCCTTTGTGAGAAAATACCAGGAACCTCAAACGTACA
>NZ_JBBJNI010000022.1:33426-38510 GCF_037719425.1 Daejeonella sp.
TAAAATATTTACGCTAATCCTGATGCTGACAACCGCTCAGGTGGTTCGTGGCCAGAAATCACTTGAGTTTCGCTTTACGCCAAAGCTGAGTCAGAAGCCGGAAATTGAGAACCCTTCTCCGGCCAACATTAGCGCCCCTTTGAAAATAGCTTATGATCTGGGCGTGACCTATACCCATATGCTTAATCAAAAATGGGGTATTGGTGCAGGAATAACATTAGGAAGCACTGTTTACGGAATGGAATTTAGCGCGCCGAGTGCAGCGTTTGGCACGAAGCAGGATAAGGGCGACATCGCCACAGGCTATTATTTTGACCCCTACAAGTACCAGGGTTTAACAGCACGTGGCCTGCGTAACTTCGTTCTGAATGAACGCACCTCCGTCAGGATACTCGCCGAGCCTTCACTGATGTATTATAGCTACAGTGAAGATAATTTTGACGGGTTCACGACTGGTTTTAATCGCGCGGTACCTTACGATCCGGATGTGCCAGCAACACTACCAGCCGATCTGCTTGTCGACATCCCGACAACTGGCCACCGGTTCGACCTCTACATGGCCGCGTCATTGGGGATAGAAAGGAGATTGTCGGCAGGCAGCAGCCTGGTGTTTGGTGTGAGAAAGAGTTTTGGCCTGAAACCGATTGGGGAGGGGATCTTACAGGTGCAAATGGACGATAGGTTGTATACGGGGAAGTTTAATACCCGTGCTGGATTTTTGGGTGTCGACCTGGTGTATAAGTATAGCTTCCAGAAGACACCTGAATCGGTGAAGGCACTTCAGAAGGGGCCATCAACAGGTAAGTACCAGCGGATTGTGTACGGCGAGTTTTTAGGGACGGGCATGGGACTGAGCCTTAATTATGATATGCGGATTAAGCCTGACAGGAAAGATGGTTTCGGCTTTCGCGTTGGCCTGGGCAGGATACCGGATGATTACGCCGGCAACTGGACCACCCTGCCTTTGGGGATGAACTATGTTCTGGGCAAGAGAAAGCATGGTTTTGAAATGGGCTTAGGGGTCACATTCTTTCATAATGCTTCAGGGGAGAATTTTTTTATTGAGCTTTATGGTGATGAACCCCGCCGCAAAATAACCTCGGCCGAAATATTCAACGTAGGATACCGCTATCAGGCAAGCCCGAAATTACTGCTGAGGGCAACCAACTCATTTATGTATACCGGTATGGGGTATTTTTATCCTCCCTTGTGGCCCGGCGTTTCTGTAGGTTATACATTTAACACACCCAAATTGCCGCCCTTGGTACCGAAACAGAAGACAGAGCAGCTTGTCGATAAGCCTTTGCCCGGGAAATACAGGAAAGCCATTTTTGTTGAGGGAGGAGGCAATGGATTGGGACTATCCGGTAATTTTGATATGCGCTTAAAGCCCGGACGCAATGACGGGCCGGGTTTCAGGGCTGGCTTGAGTTATGCAGGTACTTCCTATGAAAACTTTGAGGCCAGCTACCGTATGGCAATTCCGCTTTCTTATAATTATATCTTCCGAAATGAGCGAAGCGGGATTGAAACAGGCCTGGGTCTTACTCCATCGTTTTTAGCGACTGGTTCTACTCAGGGACCTGACCTGAATTTAGCTGCCGTTGCTAACATTGGTTATCGCCTGCAGCCGCTTAAAGAAGGCTTGCTGTTACGTGCTATGTGGACTCCTGCTTATTCAGATGGTGCGGTCAGAAGTTCGGCAGGAGTATCCCTCGGGTATAGCTTCAGGTAAGTAAGAGCTTGATTTAATTTGTTTCTGTTTCGGGAAATAACTTTAACTTCCTGATTTAAATAATCACTGTACTTTTCTCTTATGAAACCTACCTATATCTTCATTTTGTATCTTATTTTAATAAGTGCGTCAAATACAGGTTTTGGGCAAACAGAAACGAATAATAAACTTCGTATTTACGTGGATTGTCAGTCCTTTTGCGATCTGGATTATATCAAAAGTGAAATTAAGTTTATAGATTATGTAAATGATCGCTTCCAGTCTGATATTTATATCCTGATAAATTCACAACGTACAGGGAGTGGGGGCCGGGATTATCAATTGCAGTTTGCCGGACAGAATCAATTTCCGGGTGTTAAAGATACTCTTAGCTATATCCGTCAGGCTACAGCTACTGATGACGAGGACCGGAAACTGGCTGTCCAAACCTTGAAATTAGGTTTGGTAAATTATATAGCAAGAACGAGCAGGGCCAAAGACCTGCAAATTACATTTATTGCTGATTCGACGACTAAAAGCTCTGACTCTGCGCCTCAAAAGGATCCCTGGAATTTGTGGGTTATGAACGTTCGTTTGAACGGATATTTAGACGGCGACAAAAACTATTCTTCTAATAGTTTCAGTACCGGGTTTTCGGCTTCCCGGATCACTGAAAAACATAAGACAAGTACAAATATAAGTTTCAACAGAAATAAAAACAGGTTTGGTGAAGGGGCAGATGCCTTTAAATTTACGAACAGGAATTACTTTGCAAGCAACACCACTGTCTGGTCGCTGGGTAATCATTTATCTGCCGGGGCATATATATCGGCCAACAGGTCTGATTATAGTAATTATGATGCTTTGGTTTCGGTTCAGCCTGCGATAGAATATAATTTCTTTCCTTATAAAGAATCAACTAATCATTATTTAGGCATTATGTATAAGGCGGGTGCCAGATATTTGAATTATAAAGAAGAAACTATCTTCTTAGAAATGGAGGAGCTCAGGTTACAGCAAGATATTTCTTTAAATATCAGCTTCAATCAAAAATGGGGGCAGTTGAGTGGTTCAACTTCATTCGGGCATTATTTTCACGATTTTCGAAAAAACAATCTTAGATTTTCTGTGTACACTGATTTGAGATTGTACAAAGGATTGTCTTTGAATTTTAACGGCTACTATGCCTTCCAGCGTGATCAGCTTAATATTGTAAAAGGTGATATAAACAACGAGGATCTCTTAACACGGCGCCGGCAATTAGATTCAAATTACTCTTATTATACCAGTTTTGGAATAAGGTATCGTTTTGGGTCCTTGTTTAATAATGTGGTGAATCCGAGATTTGATGGTAGTAATATGTTTTTCTAATTTTTGTTTGGAATCTGTTATTATACTTTAATAAGTTGGGATTCAGCAAGGAGATTAAAATGTGTAATTCATCCGCTCATGGCCGCGGAGGCCTAGTTCTTTTGTTTGGTCAAAAGAACCAAAACCCCACCGCTGCGCCTGTTGCTATTAAAGTCACTGATTAGGCTTGGATTGTGATTACCGCAACAGCCAATGCGGAATAACGGTGAACGGAGATTCAGTGGTTTGGCTTAAGAAACGTACCTAAGGATTGCTAGTGTAGAAAGGCATGCCTGCGGCCTGCGGGCAGACGAACGTGGCACAAAATTATCTGCTGAAAAGAGTTCCAAGTACTTCTTTCAATTTAATGACATTGCCCGATATAAAGCCTTTGGATGCTTTTTTATTTTCCTTCTTTTTTGAGACCCTCCGCTTTACCGCGACACTAAGGTCGCGCTGGATTGCAAAGGTCTCTTTCATATAGGCAAGGCGGTTATTCGCCATTATGTAACCAGTTGTAACTTGAGTAATCTTGCCGCTGTCGAAGTCTTTGAGGTGCTTGAAGGAGCGGTGGCTTCGATCAATATTTACAGCTACATCGCCGTAGGTCATGGCCGCCACACTTAACTCGAAGCTGCCACCTTTCGATGGCCTATTACCGAAATGATATGGTTGGTATCTTAGAAATTCCAGAAACTCTTTGGCATAATACGGGCCTTCACAGATAAGGATCATTAACTGTTTTTCACTTCGGAATTCGACATCAACCCATCTATGTCTTGCTAGCCTTTTCATAGGAAAGGAAATGGTTGAATGAATTTAGAGATTTTTTGTTTATTTGGAAAATGTTCATCTTTTATATCCACCTTTTTACTAGTGCTAAGTCAGCACCTCCCAATGCCCTATCATAACCATTTCGATGACCTCCATTCTCGTTCAATTTTAGTATTATTGACTCATGACCATTCAATCATATCTCGATACTTTAAATCTTCGGTATAAAACAGGAATAAGCAGGGAACATACTTACAGGGGCGATTTGCAGACACTGCTGATGACTTTACTGCCTGATATACTGGTAACAAATGAACCAGCCAGAGTAGCCTGTGGGGCACCGGATTATATGCTTACGCGGAAGGATGTACCAGTAGGTTATATCGAAGCAAAAGATATCGGTGTTGACCTGCATTCAAAAACTTTAAAGGAACAGTTTGAGAGATACAAATCCGGGCTGAGCAATCTGATTTTTACCGATTATCTCGATTTCCACTTTTATAAAGACGGGGTTTTTACAACGAGCGTTTCGATTGCAGGGATTGTAAATGGAGTAATAATTCCTATACCGGGTAATTTTGACGCTTTTGAAGGCTTGATTAAGAACTTCGCATTAACGGTTTCCCAGACCATTAAAAGTCCGACGAAGCTGGCTGAAATGATGGCTGGTAAGGCAAAATTGATGGCTGATATCATTGAGAAGTCGTTGATTTTCGATGATGAGAATGAAAACCGGAGCAGTTTAAAAAACCAGATGCTTTCCTTTAAGCAAATGCTTATTCACGATATAGATAATAAAGCATTTGCTGATATCTATGCCCAAACCATAGCGTATGGGATGTTTGCCGCAAGATATCACGATCCAACACTTCCAACGTTTAGCAGACAAGAAGCAGCAACTCTGATACCGAAATCAAACCCATTTCTCCGTAAGCTATTTCAGGATATTGCCGGATATGATCTGGATGACCGCTTAGTGTGGATTATTGACGAGTTGGTAAGCATATTTTTAGCAAGTGATGTAGCAGACATCATGCGGAACTTTGGGAAGAGTACTAAGCAGGAAGATCCGGTAGTTCACTTTTATGAAACCTTCCTCGCTGCATACAATCCTGCGTTACGAAAGGCGAGAGGAGTTTGGTACACACCGCAGCCGGTTGTAAATTTTATCGTTCGGGCGGTAGACGATATATTAAAAACTGAATTTAACTTACCGCAGGGCTTAGCGGATACTACAAAAATAAAG
>NZ_JBBJNI010000163.1:0-5953 GCF_037719425.1 Daejeonella sp.
AGGTTTATTTTGAGATTGATTTTGCGACATGATCAATAAATATTCGCTAAGATAACTTTTTTACCCACAAACTATCAGACAAATCATTCAACAAATCGATTAAAGGCCTCTTTAATGATGGATGAATAAGGTTCGGGGCTATCTCACACAGGGGCTCCAGGCTAAACCTGCGCTCATGAAGAAATGGATGGGGAACCTTGAGAGCTGGCTGGTCGATAATCTGATCTGAAAACAATAAAATGTCAATGTCTATAGTTCTCGAGCCCCATCGTTCGCTGCGTTCTCTGCCTAGTTCGCGCTCGATAGTCAACACACCTTTTAGAAGATTCCCCGGGTTCAGTTGTGTTTCGATGGCTAAAACCTGGTTGATAAAATCCGGCTGATCATGCTTCCCCCATGATGCAGTTTGGTAGAGCGAAGATGTCTCCTTAACTGTTCCCAATCGAAGGCCAATGAGGACAGACGCGTCCGAGAGGTATTTCAGGCTGTTTCCCAGATTGCTCCCAAGTAATAAATATGCGATAGACATGTTATTTTAGCCGGGTTCTGTAACAAATAAACAAGGACAGCATCTGTTATTTAGTATACTTGCATAGTTAAAACATTTGACCCTTATATGAAAGAATTTTTCAAATTTGTTTTCGCCTCAATGGTTGGTATGATACTATCATTTTTAGCGATTTTCATCCTCTTTATACTATTTATTTCTGTTATCGTTGCCTCCGCTGGAAGTGATGGAAATGTCGAAGTCTCGGCCAATAGTGTCATGCATATGAGCCTTGACTACCCTATTACGGAACGGGCAGATAAAAACCCGTTCTCAGAGTTCAGCTTTATGGGTTTTGAGAGCAAAAAAACGCTCGGCTTGAAAGAGATCCTTTCCGGAATCCGGGCCGCAAAAACCGACCAGAATATAAAGGGAATATATCTTGACGCATCCTCAGTCTCAGCTGGTTTTGCTACCATTGAAGAGATCAGAAACGCATTACTTGACTTCAGAAAAAGCGGCAAGTTTGTTATCGCCTATAGCGAAGTATACTCCCAAGGTGCTTATTATCTCGCTTCAGCTGCTGACAAAATATATCTGAATCCGGAAGGAATGGTAGATTTTAGGGGCCTGAGTGCAGAAAGCATGTTTTTCAAAGGATCGCTTGACAAACTGGGTATAGAAGCGCAGATCATTAAAGTTGGTACGTATAAGAGTGCTGTTGAACCGTTTATTCTTGAGAAAATGAGTGAGCCAAACCGCCGGCAGGTTACTTCGTTCCTTGGGTCAATGTATGATCACTTCTTATCAAAGATTTCCGAAAGCCGGAAGATATCGAAAGCTACCCTATTCTCTATTGCCGACAGTGCAAAAGTTAGAGACCCTAAGGATGCAGTGTTATTTAAAATGATCGATGGTCTCCTTTACAAGGACCAGGTTCTTGATGAGTTAAAATCACGTACAGGAATCAACAAAAAGAAAGAAGTTAAATCTGTGAGTATCGAAGAGTACGCTGCTAAAGGCGATAAAGATAATTCGACCTCATCAAATAGAATAGCCGTTATCTATGCTAACGGGGAGATAATCAGCGGAGAAGGCAATGATAATACTATGGGTTCAGAACGGATTTCCAGAGCCATCCGCAAAGCCCGCACTGATGATAAAATTAAAGCCGTTGTAATTAGGGTTAACTCTCCCGGAGGAAGCGCGCTTGCTTCTGACGTAATGTGGAGAGAAGTTGTCTTAACTAAAAAAATTAAGCCAGTGATCGTTTCTATGGGAGATGTTGCTGCTTCAGGTGGATATTACATCGCCTGCGCTGCAGATTCAATCTTTGCCCAGCCTAACACCATTACCGGTTCAATCGGGGTATTCGGCATCATACCGAATATGCAGAAATTCTTTAACGACAAGCTTGGAATTACTTTTGACGGAGTAAAAACCGGCAAGTATGCAGACCTTGGTGATGTAAGCCGCCCGCTTACTGAAGATGAAAGACTGATCTTTCAGCATGAAGTAAATAAGACCTACAATACGTTCACGAAAAAAGTTGCTGATGGAAGAAAGAAATCCCAGGCATACATCGATAGCATCGGACAAGGACGTGTGTGGAGCGGAACAGAGGCTTTGAATAATGGTCTGGTCGATAGACTAGGAGACATAGATGATGCCATAGCATCCGCTGCAAAAAAAGCCAAACTCAGCGATTATAAAATAGTAAGCTATCCAACACAGGTAGATCCTTTCAAATCATTCTTTGATAGTTCAGCAGATAAGGTCCGCATATATTTTGCGAAAAAGGAGCTTGGAGATAATTTCACTTATTACGAGCAACTGAAATCTGCTTTAAGTGTTTCAGGAATCCAAACCAGGATACCGTATAATATTACGATCAGATAGGGAATTGATTTTTTCGATGTTTAAATATATATATGTTCGCTAAATTGAATTAAGTGGATAATTATATCCTTCGGGAAAGCAGATCCTGCATTTCAATTGTACAGGTAGCCCCGCTCTACGCAGTAGTTTTGCCATAAATAACTCGTTGAGAATAATATTTTCGATGGCAAAAGCTACTTGCTGCGATCGGGTTTAAATGGCCTGGTTAATACTACTATTAAAGTTTGCTTGCACAGCGTACATGAAGCACTAGTCTGTAAATGGGATCTCATAGCGTGGATATTCTGGTAGGGCTTGAATGTACTACCCTACCACTTAAATACATTTCTGTATTTTTGATCCGACAATAGTCCATGGAAAACAAAACAATAGCAAGAACCTTACGCCTTCTGAGCCAGCTAATGGAGCTTCATGATGAAAATCCATTTAAAATCAAATCGATAGCCAACGCTGCATTCAAGGTTGACAAGCTGCCCTATCCTATTTCAGCGAAAAGCCTTGCAGAAATGGAACTGATTGATGGCCTGGGCAAAAGTACAGCTTCCAAGGTCTGGGCACTATTGGAAACCAATTCAATTCCTGAACTAAGCGAACTGCTTGCACAAACTCCTCCCGGCATAGTTGAGATGATACGTATAAAGGGTTTGGGGCCAAAAAAGGTTGTGGTAATTTGGAAAGACCTTGAAATAGATAATGTAGGTGAGCTTTATTATGCCTGCAATGAAAACCGTCTGATCGAAGCAAAAGGTTTTGGTCTTAAAACTCAGGAGGAAATAAAAAAAGCTATTGAATTTACAATGGCCAGCAGCGGCCGCTTCCTTTATGCGAGGGTTGAACATTTTGCAGAAGTAATGCTTCAGAATCTCAAAAATGAACTTAATACCGATCAGTTATTCCTCACGGGACAGTATCGCAGAAGATGTGAGATCATCGACTCTCTGGATATATTAACAACGCACCCAATTACCGATGAAATTGTTGTAATCCTTGAAAAAGCAGGATTAACAGCCGGTCTGGTAACTGACAATACAATAGCATGTGAGACTGAGTTCGGCATCAAAGTAAATTTGATCTTCTGCAATACGGATGTGCTAGGCTGGCAAATGATTTTGCACACAGGAAATAAAGAACATACAGATGAGCTGGCATTAAAATTGGTAAACACCGATGTCGGCGGCAAAAGCGAACAGGAAATTTACGCACTGGCTGAAATTCCATTTATTGAGCCGGAGTTGCGTGAAGGTCTTAATGAGTTTGCACTTGCAGCTGCCAATAAATTACCTGATCTGATCTCTTATTCTGATCTCAAAGGGACTTTACACAATCACAGTACATGGAGTGACGGTGTACACACCCTGGAAGAAATGGCTGTGTTCTGCCGGAACGAATTAAAACTAACTTACCTGGGCATTTGCGATCACTCCAGGTCAGCATTTTATGCCAATGGCCTGAATGAGATCCGTGTTGCAGCCCAGCAGCGCGAGATTGATGAGTTGAATATCAAGCTTGCCCCGTTCCATATCTTTAAAGGAATTGAGTCAGACATTCTATACGACGGTTCTCTGGATTATTCAGATGATGTACTGTCAACTTTCGACTTTGTAGTAGCATCAGTACACTCAATTTTAAAAATGAGCGAAGAAAAAGCGACCGGGCGTATAATTAAAGCTGTCGAAAATCCCTTCACAACTATTTTAGGGCATCCTACGGGCAGGCTGCTGCTCAGCAGAAGCGGATATCCAATAGACCATCGAAAGGTAATAGACGCATGTGCTGCAAATAATGTGATAATCGAGATAAATGCCAATCCTTTAAGACTGGATCTGGACTGGCGATGGCAGCAATATGCTATTGAGAAGGGTGTTCTTTTATCTATAAATCCGGATGCGCACCGCAAGGAAGGTTTTTATGATATGCATTATGGTACTTTAATTGCACGAAAAGGTGGCGTATCTAAACTTACCTGTTTGAATGCAATGGATCTGGAGCAGGTTAAGACCTTATTTAACAGACCTGCATGAGCTTACCGCTCAAAATAATTATACAAGCTCATGCAAGCCCTGCCTGCCGGCAGGCAGGTTCATTGCCGATAAAAAACAATTTACAGTCCAATGAAAACCTAGCTGATTTGAAAAAGGATAAACTTAAAGTTCTGATTATTCGGTTCAGCTCAATCGGAGATATTGTTTTAACCACACCGGTTATACGCTGTGTCAAAGAACAGGTAAGCGGTGTTGAGCTGCATTATCTAACCAAAAATGCATTTGAGTCGGTGCTTTCGGGAAACCCATATATAGATAAAATTCATTTTTTGAAGGATTCATTATCAGAAACGGTAGCAAACCTAAAATTGGAAGACTTTGATCATATTGTTGATCTTCACCACAACATCCGCACCCTTTACATCAAAAGAAGACTGGGAAAGCCTGCGTCCTCGTTTAATAAACTGAACTGGCAAAAATGGATGTTGGTGTCCTTCAAACTAAACGTCCTTCCTAAAGAACACATTGTTGACAGATATTTAAAAACTGTAGAGTTCCTGGGTGTAAAGAACGATAATGCTGGTCTTGACTATTTCTTAATAAATAATCACGATCTGGGGCAGCTCCTTCCTCCTTCGCATCAGCAATACATCGCGCTGGTCGTTGGCGCCCAGCACGCCACAAAGAGGCTGCCGGTAGAGCGTTTAATAGAGCTATGCCAATTAATAAAACAGCCGGTAGTTTTACTTGGCGGTCCTGAAGATATGGAACGCGGTGAAATGATTGCGGCAGGCGCTGGAGATCATGTATTCAATGGCTGCGGAAAGTTTAAGCTGGATCAGTCTGCTTTTCTGGTTAAAATGTCCGGATGCGTTATTACACATGATACAGGCTTGATGCATATTGCAGCAGCCTTTAAAAAGCCGATCCATTCCATTTGGGGAAACACTGTTCCTGAGTTTGGAATGTATCCATATATGGTAGATGAATCTTACATATATGAAGTGAAAGGTCTCCAATGTCGGCCCTGTTCGAAAATTGGATACCAGAAATGTCCTTTTGGGCATTTTAATTGCATGAATAAAATTGATCTTGCAGCAATTAACCAACAAGCCCATGTCTAGACAACTTTTACTGGTTCGCCACGCCAAATCCGATTGGGACAATATTAAACTTTCAGATTTCGATCGCCCGCTTAATTCAAGAGGAGAAAAAAACGCTCCTGAAATGGCAAAGCGCCTTTTAAAAAAAGGTATGAAGCCGAACCAGATTGTAAGCAGTCCGGCTGTCCGGGCTATAACAACAGCCCGCTATTTTGCGAAAGAGCTTGGATTGGAAACAGATATTGTAAAAGAATCGGAAATCTATGAGGCTCTGACCTCTACTTTAATGGATGTAATCAATAATCTCGATAACGATTATTCTTTCACCGCTCTGTTTGGCCACAACCCCGGTATAACGAGTGTGGTTAGTAATCTCTGCAACAAGGACCTGCATAATATTCCAACTTGCGGTATGGTGCTGATAGAATTTCCCTTCGATGATTGGGCTATGGTGAGTGCTGGAACGGGAGAATTAATCTTTT